>JBBDQS010000016.1:36152-56736 GCA_040905805.1 Egibacteraceae bacterium
CCCCCCCCCGGCGCGCTCCTCGGCGACGAGGCGGCCACCCTCGAACGCGACGCCGTCGAGGACGCCGGGGCCCTCCTGCGCGAGCTGGAGGAGCGCGCGCTGACCGACGCGGTCCGCGCCGACGTGGGGCGAGTGCGCGAGGCCCTCGGGCAGATGGCGGGCCGCGCGGCCGGCGAGATCGTGGAGATGCTGATGGCTCGTGGCCCCGGGCAGGGGCCGAACGCCGTCTGACCCGCCGGCGTCCGCACGGACCCCCGGCGCCCGGTGGGCCGACCTGCTGCGCCGACCCCGGCAACGTCCGCTCCGTCGGCCCGCAGCTGGCCGACCCCGCGTGGGTGGACGGCTCGTGGCAACCGACGCCGGGTGACGCGCCGATCGTGCTCGTCTCGCTCTGCTCCGGCTTCCAGGGCCAGGTCGCCGCCTTGCGACGGATCGTTGCGGCGCTGGGCTCGCTGCCCGTCCGGGGGTCGTGACGACCGGATTCGCGGTCGACCCGGCGCAGGTGCCCGCACCGGCGTCGGTCCAGGTGGTGCGCTCCGCGTCGCGGCTAGCGGCCCGACAGCCGGCCGTGCCGGGGTGGCTCAGTGCCCGCCCTCGGCCGCGGGGCCGCCGTCGCCGGCCTGGAACAGGCCGAGAGCGCCGGCGCCGACGTGGTTGAAGGCGTGCGTGACGAAGGGGTAGAGGCCGTCCTCGGCGAGCTCGAACTCCACGTAGGCCCCCTGGGCCGGCGCGAGGTCCACGGCCTGCGCGCCCCACCGTCCGGGGTTGTCCCGGGTGAGGGCGACCCCTTCCTTGACGACCGTGTCGAAGATCGTCCCGACGACGTGGAACGAGCTGTCCACGGACGGGCCGTTGTTCACGATCCAGACCCGGATGCGCTCGTCGACCCCGACCTCGATGGGGTTGTCGAGGTACTGGTTGGCCACGCCGTTGAACACGACCAGGTCGGGCTCGGCGGCGGTGCGGGCCATCTTCGTCAGGTCACCGGCCTCGCCTTGCGGGCCGAGGTAGTACTCGTGCTGGACGAGGAAGAACTCGTGGTCGACGTCGTCCAGGCCGTCGTCGGGCTCGACGATGATCATCCCGTGCATCGCGTTGCCGATGTGGTGCAGCGTCGGTGCGGTCCCGCAGTGGTACATGAACACGCCGGCGTGGCGCGCGGTGAACGAGTAGAGCAGCTCCTCGCCGGGGTCGATGGTGCGCATCTCGTCGTTCCAGGCGACGTGGCTGGCGTGGAAGTCGATCGAGTGCCCGACCTTGGCGTCGTCGGGGTTGCGCAGGGTCAGGTTCACGGTGTCGCCGACCTTGACGCGCAGGGTCGGACCCGGGGCCTGGCCCTCGAAGGTCCACACCTCCTGCCAGATCCCCTCGGCGACCTGCACGACCTTCTCCTCGATGGTCCAGGTGATGTCGTGCACCTGCGCGTCCGGCGCCGGGGCGGCTGACGGGTCGCGCAGCGCCAGCGGGGGCTTGTCACCTGTGTAGGCGTCGGCGTTGTCGGCCGAGGCGGCCGGCGCCCCGGAGGGCGCCCCGCCGTGGCCGGCGTCGGGGGCCTCGTCCCCCGCCTCGTCCCCGGCGACGGGCAGGTCGAGAACCATGCCGGCGGCCTCGTGGCCGGGCACGGTGCAGATGATCCGCAAGCTCCCCGATCCCGGCGCATCCACCGTGAAGGAGTCCGACCCGCCGCCCTCGATCATCTCGGTGCCGATGTCGCCCACCGCGGCGTCGTGGGGGATGTCCCCGTCGTTGTCGACGGCGAACGTGACGGTCGCCCACGCGGGGATCTCCTCGACGTCGGCGTCGATGCCGAACTCCGTCAGGGTCAGGGCGACGTCGACGGCGGGACGCTCGTCGGGGGCCGTGTCCGGCGCGGGGGCGCCCGCGGGGGGGGGGGGGGGCGGGGGGGGGGCCCGGGGGGGGGCCCCCCGGGCCGGAGGATGGTGCGGCGGCCTCGTCCACCAACGCGGCGTAGTCCGCGCGCAGGTCCTGGGCGATGAGGATGCCGCCGATCTGGTTCGCGACCACGAGCACGAGCGCCAGCACGAGGGCCGGCAGCCCGAGCGCCAGTCGCCTGGCCCAGACCTCGTTCACCGGGCTCTTCGGGGCGGCGCTACCGATGGCGGCCATGGCGTGGCTCCTCTCAGCTCGTTGGCGTGCGGTGGACCCGTGGCGATGCCAGGAACCCACCATGACGCCGGGTCTCCGCCCCGACGAGGGCCACCCGGCCCGCAGCCGCGGGACCTTTGGTCGCAGGGCTCGATGCCGTGCTTGCCCAGAACGGACTGAGCGCTACAGGAGCGGGTGTCGCGCTGGTCACCCGCGTCCGCCAGCCGCGATCTCGCCCGATCAGGCGGGTTCGGCGATGGCCCCTGGTTGGACGTCCAGGGCGTCGATCTTGGCGACCTTGCGCGCCGACCCGCCGCCCTGGAACTCCGAGGTGATCCAGTGGTCGACCAGCAGGGTCGCCACCTCCGGCCCGACGACCTTGGCCCCAAGGCACAGCACCTGGGCGTTGTTGGACTTCTGCGCCCGCTCGGCCGAGTAGGGGTCGGCGACCGAGGCGGCGCGCACCCCGGGGACCTTGCAGGCAGCGATGGCCATCCCGATCCCGGTGCCGCAGACCAGGACGGCGCGCTCGGCCTGCCCCGCGGCGACGTCCTGCGCGACGGTTACCGCCACATCGGGGTAGTCCACCTCCTCGGTGGTGTGGCACCCGTGGTCGGTGATCTCGTGACCGAGGTCGACGAGGTGCTGCTTCAGCTGCTCCTTCATCTGCAGCCCGTGGTGGTCGCATCCCATGGCGATCTTCATCGTTGCCCTCCCGCTGCTCGTGGGTTCGTGCGCCCGCCGGCGCCTATCCGCTCGTGCCCCGGCCGACCTGCGCGGCGAAGTGCTCCGCTTGCCGCCGGTGCAGGTCGAGCGTCTTGCCGCGTGTCTTCTTGTAGCCCTTCTCCGTGTCGTACAGCCGCCCCGAGGAGGTGGCTGCCAGGCACGTCTCGCCGTTCTGGCGGACGTCGGAGAACACGGTGACGTCTCCGCTGAGATCACGGTCGTACGACAGGGTGGTCACCCCCCGGACCACGATCGGGTACTCGTGCTCGATGTACTGCGTGAAGGACAGGCTGAAGTCCTGCAACGACATCCGGGTGTCGAGGGGGATGTCGCCGACGGCGTGGGAGATGGCCATGCCCACCTGTCGCACCGCCTCCAGGATCGGCAGACCCACGAAGTGGTCCGACGGGTGGTCGATGTTGATCTCGTCGGTCTCCTGGAAGATGTTGAAGTAGACGACGTGGCCCTCCCGGTAGGGCTCCGACAGCATGACGTTGCCGGGCTTCGCCTTGCGGATCAGCTTGCCGTCCACGGGTGGCGGCTGGGGGTCCTCGGGCACGAGCTGGATGTGGCTCTTGCGCAGTCCGTCGGTGAGGAAGGGCAGGTGCGAGAACGCACGCAGGCGCTCGTCGAGCCGGCGCTTGGCCTGGGCGGGCCTGGCCAGGACCTCGCGGACGATGTCCTCCTGTGATCGTTGGGTCGTCATGCGTATCCTTTCCGCCGTTGGTGCGGTGCCGGTCCCTGCGTCACCCGGTGAGCACCGCATGGATGTCGCGCAGCGCTTGCTCGGTGTCGCCGAACAGCACCGTCTGCATCCCGAGCTCGCGGGCCGTGGCGCAGTTCTCGTCCTTGTCGTCGATGACCAGGCACCCATCCGCCGGGGTCGCGAGCCGCTCGGTCAGCACCTCGTAGATGCGCGGGTCGGGCTTGCGCGACGCCACGTCGGCGGAGGAGAGCGCCAGGTCGAACGCCGCGTCGATGTCGGGGATCCGCCCACGCCACAGCGGACCCCACTCCAGGGCGCTGTTGGCCACCACCGCTGTCCGGTAGCCCTTGCGTCGCAGCGTGGTCGCCAGCGCGAGCACCGGCCGGTTCGGCTCCTGGTGCTCGTGGAAGCCCGCCTCGAAGCCGTCGAGGTGCGCGCCCGGCGGCAGGTCGGGCTCGACCTGCCGGCGGAACTCGTCCTGGCTGATGCGCCCGATCTCGATCTCCACCATCGGGTTGCGCCCCAGCCGCGCGCCGGGGGGGCCGACGGCCGCGCGGAACTCGCCGAGGCTCATGCCGAAGCGCTCGGGGAACGTCGCGAGCACCGGCTCGGACGGCAGGGTCACGACCCCACCGTGATCGAAGATCACCGCCCGCACCCGACCGGGGGAGGGCACCGCCCCGCCGGGCGCGTCCCCACGGGCCGTCGTCGCCGCTCCTGCGTCGTCCACCTTCACGCTCCCGTCGCTCGGACGGCAGCCCCCGCCCACCGAGCGTACGTAGCGTAGCGCATCCGTGCGGGCCCGAAGGGGCGGTGAAATCCGTCCTGAGATCCTGCGCGCGGGGCGGGCCACCGATCGTGACGCCATCAGGCAGCTCGTGCACCGGGGTCGGTTGCCGGCGCGGGGAATAGGACCGACGGCGGCGTCGTTGTGCGGGAGGATGTCTGCGCCGAACCCCACCATCCCGCTGTCCGTGCTCGACCTCGCCCTCGTCGGTGAGGGTCAGAGCAGCCGTGCCGCCCTGGAGGCGACCACCGAGGTCGCCCGGACCGCCGAGCGGCTCGGCTACACACGCTTCTGGGTGGCCGAGCACCACAACATGCCGGCCGTAGCCAGCACCAGCCCCCCGGTGCTGATGGCCCACCTCGCTGCGCGGACCACGTCGATCCGGGTGGGCTCGGGCGGGGTGATGCTCCCCAACCACGCGCCCCTGGTGGTCGCCGAGCAGTTCGCGATGCTCGAGGCGCTCCATCCCGGCCGCATCGACCTCGGGATCGGGCGGGCCCCGGGGACCGACCCCGCCACCGCGGTCGCGTTGCGGCGGGCGCCCGATGCGCTGGGTGCGGAGGACTTCCCCACCCACCTCGCCGAGGTGATGGCGCTGCTCGGGCACCCGGCCGCCCCCCCGTCGGTGGGCGCCCGGTTCGCGCCGACCCCCGCCGCGGAGACGTGGCCGCAGGTCGCCCTGCTCGGTTCCAGCGGTTTCAGCGCGCAGCTCGCCGGCATGCTCGGTCTGCCCTTCGCCTTCGCGCACCACTTCTCGGGCGACAACACCGTCCCCGCCGCGCGGCTGTACCGCAGCAGCTTCCGACCCTCCCCGGCGCTCGCCCGACCGCACCTGATCATCACCGCCGGTGTCGTGGTGGCTGACACCCAGGAGGAGGCCGACTGGCATGCCGGACCGGCCCGCATGCTCCTGCTCAGCCTGCGCTCCGGCCAGCTGCGTCCGCTGCCCACCCAGGCGGCGGCGGCCGCCGACCCGCAGCGAGACCTGGCGGCCTCGCTGCCGACCTCCTACATCGTCGGTCCCCTCGACACGGCGCTGCAGGCACTCGGCCGGCTGGGCGCCGACACCGCCGCCGACGAGCTCATGATCACCACCACGACCTACGGGCTGGAGGAGCGGCTGGCTTCGCTGGAGCTGCTCGCCGGTGCCTGGATGCCCCACCTCCAACAAGCCTGAGGTTGCCCGTCGCCTGCTGACGCCCTAGATTTGAGTGAGCGCTCACTCAAGGCGTAAGGGGGGGGTGGCCATGGTCGAGGCAGCAGCGATCCTCAGCGCCGCGCAGCAGGTCCTGCGCGAGCGGGGAGCCGTCGGGTGCACCACCCGGGAGATCGCCCAGGTCGCGGGCTGCTCGGAAGGGTCGATCTACAACCATTTCGCCAGCAAGGACGCGCTGATCGCGGCGGCCGTCGGTGACCGCTTCTGCGCCTTCCCCGCGCACGCGAACGCGCTGGCGGAGCGGGCCGGCCGCGGCGACGTCGAGACCAACCTCACCGAGCTCGCCCACTCGGCGATCGCCTTCTTCCACGGGCTCCTGCCGCTGCTCGGCGCGATGGTCACCGACCCGGCCGGCATGCGCGGGCGGGCCCGGGCACTGGACGCGCAGGGCCACGGGCCCCGGTGGGTGCTGTCGGCGGTGTCCGACTACCTTCGCCGTGAGCAGGCGCTCGGGCGGGTGCGCCCGGACGCCGCGGTCGAGGGCGCGGCGCAGTGCCTGGTCGGCGGGTGTCTCCAACAGGCCCTGCTCGGGCTCGTGTTCGACCCGGACCTGCTGCCGCTGGACGACGACACCGCCGCGACCGACCTCGTCCGGGGGCTCGTGCACGGCCTGCGACCATCCCAGACATCCAACCAGGAGTGACCATGCCCACCGGCACCCACGAACCGCCCGACCCGGTCGTCCGGGTCACCGACGTCGTCCACACCTTCGGCGACGTGCGGGCCCTGGACGGCGTCAGCCTTGCGTTCGAACCCGGCATCGTCTTCGGGCTCCTCGGCCCGAACGGCGCCGGCAAGACGACCTTGATCCGGGTCCTCGCCACCCTGCTCAAGCCCGACTCCGGCCATCTGGAGGTCGCCGGCATCGACATCCTCACCGACCCGACCGCGGCCCGCGCCCGCATCGGCCTGGCTGGGCAGTTCGCCGCCGTGGACGAGTACCAGACCGGCCGGGAGAACGTCGAGATGGTCGGGCGCCTCTACGGGCTGGGACGGGCCGAGGCGCGCCGGCGGACCGCCGAGGTGCTCGAGCGCATCGGCCTGGCCGACGCCGCCACGCGCCAGGTCGGCACGTACTCGGGGGGGATGCGCCGCCGCCTGGACCTCGCCGCGTCGCTGGTCGGCCGGCCCCAGGTGATGTTCCTCGACGAGCCCACCACCGGCATCGACCCGCGCAACCGCAAGGAGCTCTGGGAGCTCGTCGAGGACCTGGTCGCGACCGGCACGACCGTGCTGCTGACCACCCAGTACATGGAGGAGGCCGACCGCCTGGCCAAGCGCATCGCCGTCATCCACCACGGGCGGATCATCACCCAGGGCACCGCCGAGGAGCTGAAGGACACCCTCGGCGGCGCCGTCCTGGAGCTGGAGACCGCCGCCGACGACCGCGCGACGGCCATGCGCGCGCTCGCGACCCTGAGCGGGGACGACCCGGTCTACGACCCGGCCAGGGCCCGCATCCGCGTGCCGGCCCGGGACGGCTCGCACACCCTCATGGCCGCGATGCGCGCCTTGGACCACGCGGGCGTGGAACCGTCCGACATCGCCCTGCACAAGCCGACCCTCGACGACGTGTTCCTGGCCCTGACCGGTGATCCCGTCGCCGCCGACGAGGCCGCCGGCGGTCCCGGCGCCGACCCAGCCCGCGAGGAGATCGAGACCCGATGACCGCGCTCTCCGAACCCGGCCCGCTCGTGGCCGAGCCCGCCCGCAGCCGGGTGTCCGTCACCGACGCGGTGTCCGACACCCTGGTGCTCGTCCGGCGCAACCTCGTGCGCGTGGTGCGCGTGCCCCAGCTGCTGGTGTTCGCCACCGTGCAGCCGATCATGTTCCTGCTGCTGTTCAACTACGTGTTCGGCGGGGCGATCGGGCGGACCATCCCGCCCGAGGCCGGCGGGGCCTACATCAACTGGCTCATCCCCGGTCTGCTGGTCCAGATCTCGATGTTCGGCGCCAGCCAGACCGCCCTCGGCCTCACCGAGGACCTCTCCAAGGGAGTCATCGACCGCTTCCGGTCCCTGCCCATGGCCCGCTCGGCCGTGCTGACCGGGCGCACCCTGGCCGACCTCGTCCGCAACGGCGCCGTGCTCGGCCTCATGCTCGTCGTCGGCTTCATCATCGGCTTCCGCTACCAGACCTCGTTCCTCGGCTTCCTGGCGGGGGCGGGGATCACCTTGCTGTTCGCCTTCGCGATGTCGTGGGTCATGGCCACGATCGGCCTGCTGGTGCGCAACCCCGAGGCCGCCCAGTCAGCGGCGTTCCTGCCGACGTTCCCCTTCGTGTTCGCCTCGTCGGTGTTCCTGCCCACCGAGACGATGCCGGCCTGGCTGCGGGTGTTCGCCGACCACCAGCCCGTCACCGTGGTCACCAACGCCGCCCGTGCGCTGATGCTCGGCGAGGGCACGCTGCTGCCCGGCCAGACCCTGACGATGCAGCTGCTGGTCGCCTTCGCCTGGATCGCGGGGATCACCCTGGTCTTCGCGACGCTGTCGGTGCGCGTCTACCGGCGGGCGGTGGCCTGAGCACACGGCCGCTTGCCAGACCTGCGAGAGTCGGTCCATGGGTGCGCGCCGCGAACAGCTGGTCCGGGACACATTCGTGGAGCTGGCGGACACGTTGGCCAGCGACTACGACATCGGCGACTTCCTGCAGATGCTCGTGGATCGGTGCGGGGCGATCCTCGACGTGGGCACCGGCGGCGTGCTGGTCGAGGGTGCGCGCGGAGTCCTGCAGCTGGCCGCCGCGACCTCGGCGACCATGAACGAGCTGGAGCGGCTCGAGATCGACGCCAGCGAGGGCCCGTGCCTGGAGGCCTACAAGACGGGGGAGCAGGTCGTGTGCGGCGACCTGCGGGAGACGATCGACCGGTGGCCGACGATCACGCCCAAGGCACTGGAGATGGGGTTGCTGTCGGTCTACGCCCTGCCGGTGCGCCTGCGCGGCGACCGCATCGGCGCGCTCAACCTCTACCGCGAGCAGACCGGGGTGTTCGACGACGAGGACGTCCGGCTGGCGCAGGCCTTCGCCGACGTCGCGGCGATCGGCATCCTGCAGGCGCGCCGGGTCGCCGACGCCGAGGAGCGCTCCGTCCAGCTGCAGGGGGCGCTGGACACCCGCGTGATCATCGAGCAGGCCAAGGGCGCCATCGCCGAGCGCTACCGCGTGACGCCGATCCAGGCGTTCGAGGCGATCCGCTCCGTGGCCCGCTCGAGCAACCGCAAGATGAGCGTGGTCTGCCAGGAGATCATCGAGGGCGGCGAGCCGGTCAAGCTGTAGCCGGGCCGGGGGCGCGCCGGATGGGGGGTCGTGCCCGCGCCTCCTGGTGACGATTCGCCACGGGGCGAACTGGGCACCATGGCGCCGCAGGACACCCCCGCCGCCAACCTCAGGAGGCCTCACCATGGGCATCATCGCGTTTCTGATCCTCGGACTGCTCGCCGGCGCCATCGCCAAGGCGCTGATGCCGGGTGACGACCCCGGCGGCATCATCGTCACCATGCTGCTCGGGGTGGTGGGCGCCATGCTCGGTGGGTTCCTCGCGGGCCTGCTGCTCGACGTCAACCCGGTCGACCAGTTCTGGAGCATCAGCACCTGGGTGGCCGCCATCCTCGGGTCCGTCGTGCTGCTCGCGCTCTACCGGCTCGTGACCGGACGGCGTACCGCATGAGCTGACCGCCCGGGCTGCCGACCGTCAGCGGCGTCTGCCCCATCGGGTGCGGCATGGTGGGAGTCAGGCCGTGACGACCGCCGTGCCGCGCGCGACCGTGTCGTGCACACCCTGCCCGGTGGGGCTCGATCTGATGGTCACGAGGATGGCGATGCAGGCCACGAGCGCGAGGACCGGGCCCGCGTAGGGCACCGCACCCAGGAGCGTGAACGCCTCCCGGGCCGCGGCCTGCCCCACCGTGGGGGTGCCACCGCCGGGGCCGGTGACCCGCAGCCCCAGCAGTCGTTTGCCGAGCGTGGTGCCGACGGTGACGTCGAGCACCACGAAGTAGGCGAAGACGAGGAGGGCTTGCAGGCCCAGCCAGAGGAACGAGAAGTCCGCCAGCACGCCGACGGCGCTGCCGACCGCCCCAAGGAGCACGCCGTCGATCAGCCGGGCGCCGATACGCGGCGCGAGCCCGCCGGGCTGTGCGACGCCGTCGGGGCGGGTGTCACGGGGCGACTCGCCGACCATGGTGGCTCTCCTGCTCGCGCGTCTGGCAGTCTCGCCCATGGGAGCGGTGCATGCACGCGTCCTCATCGGTATCGGTCGCCTCGACCAGCTGGCCCCCCTGTGGCCACCGGCCCGGGGCACCGTTGCACGCGACGACGCGGACGCCCTATCATCAACACGACTCTGCGGGTGTAGTTCAATGGCAGAACACGAGCTTCCCAAGCTCGCAATGGGGGTTCGATTCCCCTCACCCGCTCCACACAAAAGCCCAGGTCAGAGGCGTATTGCGCCCCCCGGCCTTCTTCCTGCCCGGGGCCCTGATCCCATACTGATCCCATACGGCTCTTGGCGGGATCTCCGGCTCTCCTCATGGTCGGACACGGGGGAGTGGTCGCGAGTTCCATGAACCCCTCGGGTCCCCGCATGCATTGCCGCGACACGGGCATCCGAGAGAAGACGCTGCTTGCGGTCAGGTACTGCAGCGGAAGTAGTGGTCCCGCCGTGGCCCTTCCCAAGATCTGGGGATCCGAGGTTCTTGAGCGAAGCGCCTGGAATCAGGGCCCCGCAATCCCCCCGGCAACGCCACTCTCCGGGTGGGGAGAGGCTTCCGACGAACCGGCCCTGCGGTGTGGCACGCTGCCCATGTGGGTGGCGACGCACGCAGCTGGAGCCTTGTGGATCTCCTTCATTTGGGGGGTGGTCGATTTGGCGGCGCCCGCTACGATAGCCCCCCGGGCGTCTCAACCGCCCGTGTCGCCGCTGACACATGTGGCGAGAACGGCCCGCTGGACCCGAGGAGGCCTTGTGCCCGTACCGGCAAGCGACAGCAGAACGGACATGACCACCCGTCTGTTCCGATTCACGATGAACATTAACGTGCGCGGTGTGGACGACGACGTGTTCGACCAGCTGGCCGGGTCTGTTCTCGACCAACTGCTTGGCGGCAAGGCTGCCGGAGAGTTCCTCCAGGTCCGCGTCCTCGGCCGTACACCCGAGCGACTCCTGAAGGTCATCGTTGAATTCCCGTCGGTCAGCCACAACACGGCGCACAGGTTCGGCTTCGAAAAGGTGGCCGAAACCTTCGATCGCCTCGGCCTGGACACCTCCTCCTGGTTCGGGGAGCCTCACGTCGCGGTGACTGAAGATGACGGGATAGATGAATGGGACGTACTGGTCGAGCGCTTAAAGGGCGCGACCGTGACGTTCGCGACCACTGGCGTGGATCTCGTACCTGCCTGACGGTTACGCGCTTGGGTGCCAGAGAGGGACTTCCTCATCCATGAGCGTCCCGGCTTCCTTCCAGTTCAACTTCAGCAGGTACATTCCCGCCACACCCGCTGCGTCTGGCCAATCCAACAGTCGCGACTGACCCGGTTCAAGCGTGACCGAGTGGGCTGAAGTCACGCGCACGACTCGGCACGCCTGACCATCGCGCTCGATAACCCGTACGTCGAGCTCGTCAACCGTTGCATGCTTGGAACGGTTGCGCAACGAGAGGCACAGCTTGGCCGAGAACACGGGGCGGCCCTCGTCGTCGGCGTGGTACCGAAGTCGCGCAGCGATGTCCGCTGGCTGCGACTCGAGACGTTCGATGCGGTCGTCAAGTTCCTCAATCCAGTCGTAGATAACGCCCGCGTCGTCGTGCGTGACGTTGGTCGTCTCTGCCTCAATTCTTCGCTTCTCTGCTTCGGCCTTGATGAGGTCAGGGTTCTTCCACGCGCGTACGGCGCGTGTGGCCGCGAAAGCCAGGATGCATACAACAATCACTTGCCAGAGGCCAGCCGGGATAGAGTCGATCAGCGAGCTGACGAAGTCGATCGCGGGTCCCCACATGGCGTGAGAGTACGACACCCGTTGTCTGTGGAGCACAGTGGTAACGCTCGTTTAGTCGTATGGGGCTGGCCGGCCGCCTCAAGCCGATCACCAACTTCGCAGGCCTTCTTGCGGCCGGCCCCCTGGTAACGGGCTGCCCCCGGACGTTCCGCGGGAACGCGACCTGTGGGTTCGGCTGAATCATCTCTGAGAGCGGCTGTGACGCGCATCTCGACCAGAAGCCACCATCGGAGAAGGCCTTGCTTCCGCGGCGCCGCGCACTGCGTCGGTCTCAGCCCCAGAAGATGCACCCCGGGTCTCGGTCGACCTCGGCCAGGAGGGACTCGACGTCCGGGCTCGGGTCCACGATGTCGTAGCGGTGGAACTTGAGGTTCCGGTCACGCCAGTACAAGGTCCACTCTTGGCGTGCCTTCGTGTAGCGGAGCCTCGCCACCGGAAACCGAGTCCACTCGGGACCGAAGTCCTCACGCCACGGCGGGCGGCACTCCAGGAGCGTGACCGAGCGAGAGTCGGTGTCTATCTCGTCGCGGATCTGATCGGGCGGCATGCACGGGAATACGGTCGTTCCGCGCGCCGACCCAGCGCCGGATGTGGGCGAGATCGGTTTCGGGCAGTATCACGCCGTCACCGCGGCCGGCGTCCTGGGATGACCGGTCATCAACTCTCGGTCTCCCCGAGCTCGACGCCGATGCCTTGAAGCGAGTCGGCCAGCTCGCTGAACTCGGCGAGGGCGGCTTCGAGGTCCTCGACGATCTCTGCCGCGATGACGCCGGGCGGTGGGAGGTTGTCAGTGTCCTCGAGGCTCTCGTCGCACAGCCAGAACATGTCGAGGCTGGCCTTGTCCCGGGCCACGAGCTCGTCGTAGGTGAACCGGCGGAACCGCTCGGTCTCCTCCCGCTGCGCCCGCTGGCCCGGCCTGTAGCAGGTGACGAAGTCGTCGAGGTCGGCGCGGCTGAGCGGGTTGGTCTTGAGCGTGAAGTGCTGGTTGGTCCGCAGGTCGTAGATCCAGAGCTCATTTGTCCAGGGCGTGTCGGAGCCGGGCTTGCGGGCGAAGAACAGGACGTTGGCCTTCACCCCTTGGGCGTAGAAGATTGCGGTCGGCAGCCGCAGCAGCGTGTGGACGTCGCACTCGTGCAGCAGCCGGCGGCGGATCGTCTCGCCGGCCCCGCCCTCGAACAGCACGTTGTCGGGCACGACGACGGCGGCGGTGCCGCCCACCTTCAGCAGGGTCTTGACGTGCTGAACGAAGTTCAGCTGCTTGTTTGACGTCGATGCCCAGAAGTCGTCGCGCACGACCGTCAGGGACTGCCGCTCGGCCTTGCCCTCGGCGTTGACGATCTGGACCGAGGACTTCTTCCCGAACGGGGGGTTGGTGAGCACCATGTCGAACCGCTCGCCGGGGTCGGCGCGCAGCGCGTCGTCGACGCGGATGGGGCTGTCGGAGTCCGGCGACTCGATGCCGTGCAGCAGCAGGTTCATGGCGCACAACCGGGCGGTGTTGTCGACGATCTCCCATCCGGTGAACAGCCCCGAGCGGACGTGGCGCTTCTGGTCGGGGTCGAGGTTGGGGTGCTGGCGGAGGATGTAGTCGAACGCGGCGAGGAAGAACCCGCCGGTACCGCACGCCGGGTCGCAGATGCGCATGTCCGGGCCTGGCTGCATCACGTCGACCATCGCCGAGATCAGTGCCCGCGGGGTGAAGTACTGGCCGGCCCCCGACTTGGTGTCGGCCGCGTTCTTCTCCAGCAGCCCCTCGTACGCGTCGCCCTTCACGTCCGCGCCGAGGGTCATCCACGACTCCCCGCCGATCAGGTCCTTGATCAGCCGCTCAAGCTTGGCAGGGTCCTGGATCCGGTTCTGCGCCTTGCGGAACACCACCCCCAAGAGGTCGCCGTTGCCGCCGAGGTGGTTGAGGGTGGCGATGTAGTGCGCCTCCAGGGCCTCGCCTTTGAGGTCGAGCAGGGACGGCCAGTCAAATCCTTCGGGCACGATCCGCTCGACGTCGAGTTCGCGTTGCTCCTCGGCCATCTTCAGGAAGAGCAGGTAGGTAAGCTGCTCTACGTAGTCGCCGTACGACAAGCCGTCGTCGCGCAGGATGTTGCAGTAGTTCCACAGCTTGGCGACGATGCTCTTGGCGTCGCTCACCGCACTGCTCCGCACACCATGTGGCACTGCATCGAACGGGTCACGCGGCAGTCGGCGCGAGGTCATCCCAGTGGGCCGTGGCGGTCTCGGCGCCGCTGGCAACCAGGCGGCGAAGGATCACGTCGAGTGTCTGCGCCACCTCCAGCGTGAGCCACCGCTGACCGCACGCCGGGCACTCCTCCATGGGCACCCCGGTGACCACGGCAACACGCCCATCGCGCTCGACCATCTTGGCTCGGCAAACCTCGACGCGTTCGGCTTGGTCACAGGTCTCGCAGCGCATCAGCGTCTCCTCCTGAAGTCGTCGGACCACCGCTCCGTGGAGGGCTCGTAGACGGTGATCAGCCGCTCGTCGGCATGGGCGTCATCGACGACGACCACGACGTGCAGCGGACGTGACCAGTGTACGTAGAGCACCAGCTCCTTGAGGTGCCCCTCGTCGGTCTCCACCTCTTCGATCACTTCGGCGGATTCGTCGAGCAGTGCACGGAACTCGGCGAGGGTGATGTCGAGCAGCCACAGCTTGTCGAAGACGTGCTCGGTGAGGATCCGGGCATGCCGCCATACCTTTGACCGAGGAGAGCCGGTCACGACACCCCCGCCCTCCAGGCGCGCCTCTTCGGGGCCGCTGCCCCCTCCGCGCGGATGCGGTCGAGCAGCACTGACGCTGGCTCATGATCAGAATCCTGCCGGACGAGCTGGCCGGTAAAGGCTGCCGCCAGAATCGCGCCACGCAGGGAGGCCCCCCGTAAGCGCGAGGTGGTGACCTGCACCCGGAGCCGGTCGACTACAACGTCGATCTGCTCCCGCTCAGCGAGGATGCATTGCTGTTCCGACAGCGGGGGTAGAGGAATGGTCAGTGCGGCGACCCTGGCCTTGCTCAGCGCAGGCTGGTTGTTGCCAGAACCAACTCGGCGATTGGCGACGTACTGGTCCTTCAATGCCTGGTACAACCATTCCGAGGAGATGATCTCGTGCTTGGGTCGAATCGCCGCCGAGTTCTGATTATGGGCCGCGGGGATGTTGAGGATTGCGGCTTGCCCGCGGGTCTTGCCTTCACCGATCATGGCTAGCAGCACGGTGCCGGGCGGATGGACACGATCAGGGCGCACCGCGTTCTGAGCGATTGTTTCCCTTGTGCGACGGATGCGGCAGAACGCAACCTCGCCGCTAGACACCCAGGCAACCGGCCCGCCCCAAAGATCGGACTCGGCACGGCTGGGAGTCGTCCCCACGAACACCTCAGCGACCTCGCCGATGGCCACCCTTGGCCAGCTCGATGGCGCCGCACTGGCCCCCAAAGAGAACTGGATGAGCCGCTTTGCGATCGAGCTGAGGAGACGTTCGGCGGCTTCGAGGCCGGAGAGGTATTTCTCCAGGGCGGCGACGATCCGCTCTTGCTCTGCCAAGGGGGGAAGGGGCACCGGGACGCGTCGCAGCTTCTCCTGAGGTAGGTGCTTGATGGTCGTCCCCGTGAGCAGGGGATCCAGTCTCCGAGATGTAGCTAGGTGCTGGAGGAGTAGTGCGAGGTAGCCGGGCAGGACAGCACCGCCCAACCTGATGCGGTGCAGCGCCTTCTGCAGCGCGATCGTTCCGGGCCCTCGCCAGACGGCTGCCCGGCCCGGTTCTCCTCCTTCGCAGGCGATGACGTCGCCTGGCTGGGCCAGGACGCGATCCAGCTCTTCGGGACGGATGTCCATCTCAGCCAGGTCGCTGAGGTCGAAGCTGCCCCAACGAACGTTGAAATTGCGGAGATACGGCGTCGGATGCAAGCCTGTGGCCCGCTTCTTATCGAGCATCTTCCCGAGCGACGTATCGGCAATCTCACCGATGGTCGTCCACACCCAGCCGCTCGGTAGGTCGCTCATGAGGCGATCGCCTCGGTGAGCTCGGTCAGCAGGGCGTCGAGGTCCTGGCCGAAGAGCTCGCGGGCGCGGCCGAGGCCGCCGCGCTGGCTGAACGGCGGGTCAAGCAGCTCGCGGGGTTCGATCGATAGGGATGCGGCGAGGTGGTCCCGGATGAGGCGGAGCCAGTCGAGCTGCTCGTCGGTGAAAGTGCGGCCGGCGTTCTGCTGCTGGAGGAGCCAGGCGTCGAAGCGCTCGGCCACCTGCTCGGGGAACGGGGCAAGCTCGGCGGCGTCGCCGAGGGTGTAGCGCACGAGCGAGACGATGTTGGTCAGCACCGTGCCGGCCGAGCCGCGGACCTTGGAGGCGTCGAGGGTTTCGTAGGCCTCCCACAGCCGCTCGGGGGTCCAGCGGTGCGGGGGTCGGCCGATGGCCTCGGCCAACTCCTTGACGTCGCGGTAGGTCAGCCGTTGGGCGTAGGGGCGGCTGTAGAGCACCTGCAGGGCGGTGATCTCGTCCTTGTGCTCGTCGAGGTAGGCCTTGAACGACTCCACGGTCTCTGCGGCGCGGGCGCGGGCGTCGACGGCGAACTCGGCACGGGTGATGTGGTCGATGCTGATCTCGTCGACCACCTGCTCGAAGCTGCGCTGCACGTTCACCAACTCCTCGCGTAGCACGGGGTTGGCGGCGATCGGTTGCACCGCCTGGTCGAGCATCGCGGCTTTGGCTGTGGCCAGCGTGGCCTCGTCGGGTTCCGACGTACCGGTTGCGGTTTGTGCGGCCGCGAGGTGGCGGTCGGGGTCGATCGCCTCGATCAGGCCGTGCTCGATCGACTTGAGCGACTGACCGGCGGTGACTTCGAGCTTGTCCCGGTCCGCCGGAGCGATGCGATGGTGTATGCGGGCCAGGCGCGAGGCGAGGGTAGACACAAGGTCCTCGCTGACCTGCCCGAGGGCGACCTGGTGAAGGAGCATGTCCAGGGAGACTCCGCGCTTACGTTCGAGCGGGGTCGTCTCGATGAGCTTCGTCTCCGTCACCCCGACAGCGTCGACGAGCACGAAGCGGTCCTTGTGAGCGGCGTCGGGGGTGACGACCTGCAGGTCACTATCGGGGATGGTGCGCACGCCACGGCCCTTCATCTGCTCGAAGAAGTTCCGGGACCGCACCATGCGCATGAAGACCACCATCTCGATGGGCTTCACGTCGGTGCCGGTGGCAATCATGTCGACGGTTACCGCGATCCGCGGGTAGTAGCTGGTGCGGAAGTCCTGCAGCAACTGCTTGGGCGTGGTGCCGTCGGAGGCCTTGTAGGTGATCTTGGCGATCACGTCGTTGCCCTTGCCGAGTTCCTCACGGGCGATGCGCACGATGTCCTCGGCGTGGCTGTCGTCCTTGGCGAAGATCAGGGTCTTGGGGATGTGGCGCAGCCGGCCGTGCTCATCGACCTCGCGATCGGGGAAGATCGCCGACAAGTTGTCCCGCAACGTTCGGATGACGGTGCGGATCTGGTCCTTCGCCACGACCTTGCGGTCCAGGGCCTTCTCGTCGTAGCTGAGGTCCTCGTCGACCTGCTCGAGGCGTTCGTCGCGGGTCTCGCGATCACGGAAGGTCGTCCAGTAGCCGGCCTCGATAGTGGAGCCGCCCTCGCTGATGGCCGTGGACAGGCGGAACACGTCGAAGTCGACGTTGACGCCGTCGGCCACGGCCTCGGGGAACCCGTACTCCATAACCAGGTTCTTGTTGAAGAACCCAAAGGTCTGCTTGCCCGGGGTGGCGGTGAGCCCGATGAGGAACGCGTCGAAGTACTCGAGCACCTGGCGCCACACCCCGTAGATCGAGCGGTGGCATTCGTCGACGATGATCACGTCGGACGTGTCGACGGGCAGCGCGGGCTGGTAGTCGACCTCGACGGGCCGGTCGGGGACGAGCTCGTAGCTGGACGTCTCGTCGACGTCTTCTGCCAGCTCGGGATCCCCGCGCAGCATCGAGTACACGCGCTGGATGGTGCCGATGCACACGCTCGCGACCGGGTCGACGTGGTTGTGGCTGAGGTGCTGGACGTTGTACAGCTCGGTGAACTTGCGGCCGGACCCGGGCACCTCGAAGCCCTGGAACTCCTTCAGCGTCTGCTCGCCGAGGTTGCCCCGGTCGACCAGGAACAGGATGCGCTTAGCGTGGGCGTGGCGGATGAGCCGCTCGCTGATGTTCGCCGCCGCGAACGTCTTGCCCGACCCGGTCGCCATCTGGATCAGCGCGCGGGCGTGGTTGTCCTTGAGTGAGCGTTCCAGATTGCGGATCGCCGTCGCCTGTGCGTCGCGCAGCCACGAAGGCGCGTCCTCCAGTAGGGGCATGCGCGGGAGGCGGGCGCGCAATGTCCCGGCGCCGTGGTGGTGGTGCTCGGCGACCTGGTCCTCCAGCGCGTCGGGGGTGTGGAACCAGAACACCCGCCGGGCGGTGGGCTCGGGGTCCATCCGGCAGGTGAACCACGTCTCGGCGCCGGTCGACTCGTAGCCGAACGGCAGGCGGCCGTCGATCAGGTACGCCGGCAGCGCCTCGGGGATGTTGGCCTGGTACTTGACGGTCTGCCACTCCACGCCGGAGAGCGTCGTGCCCTGCCTCTTGGCCTCGATCACCCCGACTGCCTGGCGGTTGACGAAGAGCACGTAGTCGGCGGGGCCGGCGTCGGTGACCAGCTCTCGGACCGCGACCCCAGTCCCGGCGTAGAGGTTGACCGACTTGTAGTCCTGGACCACCCAGCCCGCAGCGGCCAGCATCGCGTCGATGCGGACACGCGCACGCTGCTCGGGCAGCAAACGGTCGTGGTCCTGGGGCGCCATCACGGTAAGGAGGGTACGAAACGGGCCGGGGTCGGGTCGGACCCTGCGGCCAGGCCGCCCTGGATCACACACCGGCCGTAGACTCGTGCCATGTCCACGACGGCCACCGTGAGCCAGCTCGACCTCGGCCACTACGAGGCCGAACGTGCTGCTGCGCTCGCGGGGGTGCCACGCAGCACGCTGTACTACTGGGCGCGAACCGACCTGATCGTCCCGTCGATCTCGGCGCACCGGGAAAAGCTGTGGTCCTACCGGGACCTTCTGACTCTGCGCCTGGTCCGCTGGCTGCGCCTGCCCAAGGACGACCTCGGCGTCGCAGCCACGACCATGAGTAACGTTCGAAGGCTCATGGACACCGTGGGCGAGCGCCTCTGGAGCATCGATGAGAGCGGGCGTGAGATCCCGACGATTCTCGTCGGCAGGGACGGGACGGTCTTCCTGGACGAGCGGCCACTCAGCACGCTTGGCGGCCAGGTCGTGTTGGAGCATGACCAACTCGACCTGTTGGCTCCGTTCGACCGCGGGGTGGACTTGCGGGTGCCCCGGCCTCGGTTGCGGATCGTGCCGGGCAAGGTTGCCGGCGAGCCTCACCTTCTCGGGTCGCGTCTGACCACCCGGACGGTCGCTGGCCTGGCCGCGAGGGGGTTGTCCGTCGCACAGATCGCTGCGCTGTACCCGCACGAGGAACCCGAAGCGCTCGCGGAGGCCGTCGAGCTCGAGCGCTCGCTCGCCGCGTGAATGCCCCGGCCTGTCGCGCTCGACCATAACTTCCCCGAACCGATCCTCGACTGTGTGAGGCCCTGGTTACCCGAGGTCGAGCTCGCCTGGGTGCGGTCGATCGGCCCCGGCCTGGGCGACGTCGAGGACCATGAGCTGCTCTACGCCCTGCGGCAGCACGGCTATCCCGTGCTCGTGACCAACAACTGGAAGATGGAGAACGACGCCAGGGTGCTCGTGGCCCTGGAGCGGACGCGCATGAGCCTGCTGACGCTGAAGAAGGCGGGAGACGATGCGATCGTCGCAACCGGGGTGCTCTTGCGGGATCTTGTGCCGCTGTTGCGTACCGAGGTGCCCCGTGGGCAGATCTTCCGCGCCTCGCCGAGCCGGATCCAGCCCCGGCGCGCACTCGAACTCCTCAAGGGTGTCGCCGAGCAGCAGGGGACCAGCGCTGAGCAACTGCTGAAGGATCTCGGCCGGTAGGGAGCGACCTTCCGGACCTCCCGGTCCCGAGGCGAGTGCTTCAGGCGGCGTCAGGGCGTCGCCTCCCGGCTGCCCGCATCGTCGTCGGGCGGACCGTGGACGAGCTCCATGAAGCGCTCGGCTGCCTCCGGCTGCATGCCCGGCATGACGTGCGCGTAGGTGTCCAGCGTGAAGGCGACCGAGCTGTGCCCAAGGCGCTCGGAGACCACCTTCGGGTTGATGCCTGCGGCCAGCAGCAGCGAGGCGTGTGTGTGCCGGACGTCCTGCAGCCGGATGGGGCGCACGCCGGCGCGCTGGACGGCGCGGCGGAAGGCCAGGGAGATGGCCGGCGGGTTCCACCAGCTGCCGTCCGCGCGTGGGAACACGAGGTTGTGGTCCTGCCATGCAGACCCGAGCGCGAGCTTCGCCTCGTTCTGCGTGACGCGGTGCGCCCGCAGCTGGGCGACGGTGCGGCGGTCGAGGTGGATGGTGCGCGCCGAGCCTTCCGACTTCTGCTCGTCCTGGGGCCGGAAGCCCTCGGCGGTGGCCACGATGGTCTGTCGGACCGTCAGGGTGGCGGCCGCCAGGTCCACCTCGCTCCAGCGCACGCCGAGGATCTCCGAGCGGCGCATCCCGGTGGCCGCGAGGACGCACCACAGGGTGTGCAGCTCGTACCCCCGGGTGCTGTCGAGGAACTCCCGCAACTCCGAGGGGCTCCACGTCTGCATGCCCCGCCGGCGGGCGGCCTTGACGACCCTCATGGGTGGCGGGTCGGCGAGCAGCGCGACGTTGCGGGTGAGCAGCCCCCAGCGGACCGCGTCGTTGAGCGCCTTGCGGATCATCGCGTGGATGCGCCGCACCGAGGTGGGCGACAGCCCGCCGGGCTGGTGGACACGGCCGTCGCGCAGCAGGTCGGCGTACAGACGGTTGAAGTCCGACGTATGCGCGGAAGGCCCACTTGAACCGGCCGGCGATACCGCACTTGCCGCACGTGCGCTCCTTGACGCGGTTGCCGCACTTCGTGCAGCGCTTGTAGACCGTGCCGC
>JBBDQS010000017.1 GCA_040905805.1 Egibacteraceae bacterium
CCCGGCCAGACGACCGCGTCCACGGTGGTCGCGTGGCCCGGCGACTGCCCCGGGCCGGATGCGTCCTGGCCGTTTCGCGGGTGGGGTCAGGCGGTGACCCCTCGACCGCCGGTCGGGGGCCAGGCACGCCACACCGCGTCGAGCACGTCATCGACCAGCGCGCCGTCCCGGGCGGGACGGCCGGTGACCAGGCGCCGGTAGAACAGCGGGGCGAGGAGGAGCTCGGCGAGCAGGTCGGGGTCGGCATCGGGGCCGAGCACCCCCACGTCGCGCGCACGGCGCAGGCAGGCCGCGACGCGCCGGTGCGTGGGCTCCACCAGCGCCAGGCGCCAGACCTGCGCGAGCTGGGGGTCCGTGGCGGCCGCGCTGGCGAGGTGGGGGAGGAGGCGGCCGGCGTCGGAGCGCTCCAGTGCGGCGGCCACACCCAGTAGCAGGCTACGCAGCTCGACGCGAGGACCCTCGCCGCAAGGTGCCGGTGACTCGACGACCACGCAGGCGACGGCCTCCACGCACAGCGCCTCCTTCGAGGACCAGTGGCGGTAGATGGTGGCTTTGCTGACCCCCGCCCGGTCGGCGACGGCCTCGACCGACATGCCGGCCAGCCCGCGGTCACCGAGCAGGTGGATGACCGCCTCGAGCACCGCGCGGTGGGCGCGCGAGCTGCGGGGTCTGCCGGGTCGGCCGGTTGCAGGCATAATATGAAACGTAACGGTTCCGTTTCGGAATATCCACGGCGTGCCGGCTGTTGGACGGGGCTCCGGACCCTTCAGATCGCGAGGTTCTCATGCCAGATCTCACCGACACGACACTGCCCGTCCTGCCGCTGCCCGCCGGGGTGGTCATCCCCGGCATGGTCGTGAACCTGGCTGCGGAGACCGAGGAGGCCAAGGAGGCCGTCGCCGCCGCCGGCCACGCCGGCGGGCGACTGCTCCTGGTGCCGCAGGTGGGCAGCCGTCACGCCGCGGTCGGCACCGTGGCCACCATCGAGCATGACGAGCCGCTGCCCAGCGGGGGCCGCGGCGTGGTCGTCCGCGGGCTGTCGCGCGCCAAGATCGGCGCCGGCCAGGCCGGCGAGGGCGGGGTGCTCTGGGTGAGCGTGGAGGACGTCGTCGACCCCACGGAGGTGACGCCCGAGGTCACCGAGCTGATGCGCGAGTACCGGGCCGTGGTGGCCGAGATCCTGGAGCACCGCAACGCCCGGGGCGTGGCCGAGGCCATCGCCGGGATGACCGATCCCGGCCAGCTCGCCGACACCGCGGTCTACTCCCCGGACCTCGACGCCGAGCAGCGCATCGAGCTGCTGGAGACCCTCGACGTGCGCGCCCGCCTGGAGAAGGCGCTGGCCTGGGCCAAGGACAGCCTGGCCGAGATGAGCATCCGCGACCGCGTGCGCTCCCAGGTGACCGACGGGATGGAACGCGACCAGCGCGAGCACCTCCTGCGCCGCCAGCTGGAGGCCATCCGCACCGAGCTCGGCGACGCCGACGGTGACGACCCCGTGGCCGAGTACCGCCGTCGGCTGGCCGAGGCCGACCTGCCCGAGCCCGTGCAGGCCGCCGTCACCAAGGAGATCGACCGGCTCGAGCGCATGGGCGAGCAGAACCCCGAGCACGGCTGGGTCCGGACGTGGCTCGACACGATCTTCGAGCTGCCCTGGGGGGTGCGCACCGACGACGAGTTCGACCTGCGTGCCGCCAGGGCCGTGCTCGACGCGGACCACAGCGGCCTGGACGAGGTGAAGGAGCGGCTGGTGGAGTTCCTCGCTGTCCGCAAGCTGCGCCGGGAGCGCACGGCCGAGGCTGGCGACCAGTCCGCGCACGTCCCCGCCGGGGCGGCGGAGGCACCGGCCACCACCGCCACCGAGCGCGGCGACGGAGCGATCCTCGCCCTGGTGGGTCCGCCTGGCGTGGGCAAGACCTCGCTGGGCGAGTCGGTGGCCCGGGCGCTCGGGCGGCGCTTCGTGCGCGTGGCCCTCGGTGGCGTGCGCGACGAGGCGGAGATCCGCGGCCACCGCCGCACCTACGTGGGCGCCCAGCCGGGCCGCATCGCCCGGGCGCTGCGGGAGGCCGGCAGCCTGAACCCGGTGGTCCTGCTCGACGAGCTCGACAAGGTCGGTGCGGACTGGCGCGGCGATCCCACCTCCGCGCTGCTCGAGGTCCTCGACCCGGCGCAGAACCACACCTTCCGCGACCACTACCTGGAGGTCGACCTCGACCTGTCCGACGTGCTGTTCCTGGCGACGGCCAACGTCGCCGACACGATCCCTCCGGCGCTGTACGACCGGTTGGAGATCATCCGGCTTGACGGCTACACGGAGCGGGAGAAGGCCGCGATCGCGCGCGCCCATCTGCTGCCCCGCCAGCTCGAGCGCGCCGGGCTGCGCCCCGACGAGCTCGACGTGAGCGACGAGGCGATCGCTGCCATCGTGGACGGCTGGACCCGCGAGGCCGGCGTGCGCGGCCTCGAGCGGCAGCTCGGCAAGCTGGCCCGCAAGGCCGCGACCCGCATCGCCACGGGCGCGGCCACTCCGCCGATCACCGTCGACACCGACGCGCTGCGCGAGCTGCTCGGCCGCCCGACCGCCCAGCGCGACGAGGTGGACCGCGAGCCCGTGCCGGGCATCGCGACCGGCCTGGCCGTGACCGGTGCCGGGGGCGACGTGCTCGCCGTCGAGGCCAACGCCGCCGACGGCGAACCGGGGCTGACCCTGACCGGCCAGCTCGGCGACGTCATGCGCGAGTCCGCCGAGATCGCCCTGTCCTGGGTCCGCGCCCACCTCACCGACCTTGGTGTGCCCGCGGAGGCCGTGACCGGCCGCCGCTTCCACGTGCACGTGCCCGCCGGCGCCATCCCGAAGGACGGCCCGTCGGCCGGCATCACGATGGTCACCGCGCTGGCGAGCCTGGTGTCCGGGCGGGCGGTGCGCCCCGATGTGGGCATGACCGGCGAGGTCACCCTCACCGGCCGGGTGCTGCCCATCGGCGGGGTGAAGCAGAAGGTGCTGGCCGCCCACCGCGCCGGTCTGCGTGAGGTGATCCTGCCGCAGCGCAACGAGGACGACCTCGATGACGTGCCCGCGGAGATCCGCGACGACCTGACCTTCCACTTCGCCGAGCGCATCGGCGAGGTGCTGTCCGCCGCACTGGAAGAACCCGCGCCCGTGACGTCGTGAACGCCAGGCCGGTCAGGTCGGTTCGGTGCGGCCGTCGTGTGGTCGGGTGATCTTCAGGGTCCTGGCGGCCACCGCCGACATGTCCTCCACGATGCCGAACGTCCCGAAGGCGTAGCGCAGGAGGGCGAGGGCGACCTCGCGCTCGGCCACCACCGCCCGTCCGACGCCGCGTTGCTCCATCTCGGCGCGTTCCGCGTCGGAGTGGGTGCGCACCGCGACGTCCACGTCGGGGTTGACGTCCTTGGCCAGATCGATGACCGCGCCGGCCTCGAAGGCATCGGGGGTGGTCACCAGCAGCAACCGCGCACGCTCGAGGTGGGCGTGCTCGAGGATGCCCGGGCGTGACGCGTCGCCGTAGACGACTGGGAGCCCTTGCTCCTTCAGGTCACTGACCAGCTCGCGGTTCTGTTCGATCACGACGTAGGGGATGCCCCGGTGCTGGAGCGCCTCGGCAACGGGGGCGCCGACCCGACCGTGACCGACCAGGACCACGTGGTCGGTCAGCTCGTCCTCGACGACGGTGGTAGGAAGCTCGGTGAGGTCGCCGGCCGGACGCTCCAGGACCTGCTGCAGCCGCGGGCGGGCGTGGATCCAGCGCGAGATGGGGCCGGTCGCAGCGAACAGGAAGGGGTTGAGGGTGATGGACAGCAGGGCTCCGGCCAGGACCAGGCTCTGTGCGCCGTCGGGCAGCAGACCCAGCGAGTCGCCGAGCACCACCAGGATGAAGGAGAACTCCCCGATCTGGGCCAGGCTCGCCGCCACGACCAGTGCCGTGCGCAGAGGGTAGCGGAACAGCAGGACGATGCCGAAGGCCGCCAACGACTTGCCGACGAGGATGATCGCCAGGACCGACACCACCCCCAGGGGGTTCTCCACCAGGACGGCGGGGTCGAACAGCATCCCCACGGACACGAAGAACAGCACCGCGAAGGCATCCTGGAACGGCACCGCGTCGGCGGCTGTCTGTTCGCTGACCTCCGACTCGCTGACGACCAGGCCGGCGAAGAAGGCGCCCAGCGCCAGGGAGACACCGAAGAGGGCGGCGGCGCCGACGGCGATGCCGAGGGCGATGGCCAGGACCGCCAGGGTGAACAGCTCGCGTGAGCCGCTGCGGGCCACGTGGCCGAGGAACCACGGCACCGCGCGGCGTCCCCCCACCCACATCACGGCCAGGAACGCGATCACCTTCGCCAACGTGATCGCCAGCGTCACCCACAGCGGACCGCCGGCGCCCTCGGGGGTCGTCCCACCGAGGGGTCCGGCCAGGGCGGGCAGCAGCACCAGCGCCAGCACCATCGCGAGGTCTTCGACGATCAGCCACCCCACCGCGATCCTGCCGTCGACCGAATCCAGGAGCCCTTGGTCCTCCAGCGCGCGCAGCAGCACGACCGTGCTGGCCACCGACAGCGCCAAGCCCAGCACCAGCCCCTCCCCGAGCGTCCAGCCCCACAGTTGGGTCAGACCGACGCCGAGAGCCGTGGCGACGGTGATCTGGAAGACCGCGCCCGGTAGCGATATCCGCCGCACCGCCAGCAGGTCGCGAACCGAGAAGTGCATGCCGACACCGAACATCAGCAGGATGACGCCGATCTCGGCGAGCTGCGCGGCGATATCCTGATCGCCCACGAACCCCGGTGTGAACGGTCCGACCGCGACCCCGGCGACGAGGTAGCCGACCAGGGGCGGAAGCCGCAGCTTGTTCGCCAACAGGCCCAGCAGGAAGGCCAGGCCGAAACCAACCGCGACGAAGAAGATGAGCTCGGTGTGCTGGGGCATACGGCCTCCGAGGGACGGGCGGGGCGGGGTCGGCACGTGCCAGGGCTCCCATGGAGCGTACGAGACACCCTCTCGGGGGGCATGGGTGGGGCGCCGAGCTCACAGCGCGCCGCCGACCACCCCGCCCAGGAGGTACGTGGCGCCGGCGGCCAGGGCGCCGATGGCGAGCTGACGGGCCCCGGCGAGCGCCATCGGGCGGTAGGTCAGCAGGCTGAGGAGCGCCCCCACGCCGAAGAGGGCCACGGCGGATCCCACTATGGCCCAGACGAAGGCGCCCGTGCCGGAGCCCACCACGTAGGGCAGGACGGGGATCGCGGCGCCGCTGACGAAGGCGCCGAAGTTCGACAGCGCGGCGCCCCACGGTGACCCGAGCGCCTGCGGGTCGAAGCCGAGCGTCTCGTTGGCGAGCAGGTGTGCGCCCGCCCGCGCATCGCCGAGGACCTCGCGGGCCATCGCGGCGGCCCGTTCGGGCTGCGCGCCCTTGGCGCGGAAGAGCAGGCTGAGCTCGTTGGCCCCCTCCGCGGGCAGCGCCTCCAGGTCGTGGGTGTCGAGCTCGACCTCGCCCTCCCACAGCTCCCGTTGGGTGGTCACCGAGATCCACTCGCCGATGCCCATCGACAGGCCCCCGCCGAGCAGGCCGACCAGACCGGCCAGCAGGATCCCCCGGTCGCTCGCCTGACCGCCGGCCACGCCCATCACCAGGGCGAGGTTCGACACCAGGCCGTCGTTCACGCCGAACGTGCCCGCGCGCAGCGACCCCGACAGGCGCGTGCGCCACGACGGGAACAGGCTCGCGACCACCCGGGCGTGGATGCGCTCGTCGCTGGTCATGCTGGCCGGCGCCGCGGGCTCGTCGTCGTACCGGCGGATCTCGGCCGCCTCACCGCGTTCGAGCAGCGGGATGACCACACGCGTGCCGAGCCGGCGGGCCAGGCGGATCAGGACCTGTGCACGCCACCCCGGGCGCATCGTGGCCGGGTCGGGGCGCTCCTCGCCGAGCGCCGCGAGTCGGTCGGCCCAGTGCCCGGCGTGGCGTTGCTCGGCCTCGGCGAGGTGGAACAGGATCTCGCGCCGCTGCCCGTCGCTCCGCTCGGCAAGCGCTCGGTAGATCGCCGCACCGTCCGTCTCGGCGCCGAGGTAGCGGCGGTACCTGCGCGACTGCTTGGTGCTCACGTGCTGCTCCGATCTCCTGTTCGGGTCCCCCGCGCCTGGCCCGGGTGGCCGGGATGCCCCCCGCGCCATGGTTGCTGCCCACCGAGGCGGTGCCACCTCCGACGACGAGGACATGTAGCACACCGCGACGTCGCCACAAACCCCCGCCCGACCGGCACATTGGCTCGGCGGCGGTGGGCTATCCTGGGGTGAGCAACGCGGGGCACGTGGCGGGCATCTCCGCGCGCCCGCGCGTCACGACGTCTGTTGCTGACCTGAGGGAACCCGATGGAGCGCATCGCGCGGGGCATGGCCGGGCTGGTCGGGCGTCTGCCCGGCGTGGTGGTCGTGGCTGCCGTGGTGGCCACGGTGGCCTTCGCCGCACTCTCCTCGCAGGTCGAGATGGCGGTGGGCAACGAGGGTTTCGCGCCAGACAACCCCCAGCTGCAGGCCAGCGAGACGATCGACGAGCGGTTCAACGGCGCGGGGGAGGGCGTCGTCCAGATCCTCGTCTCGGGGTCGGAGCTGGTCAGCGCCGACGGCGTCGCCGCAGTCCAGGCGATCACGGCTGCCGCCCAGGGCAGCGACGCCGGGCCCCACCTGTCCGAACGCCCCGACCGCCCGGCGGTGGTCTCCTGGCTCGGTCCGGCCCAGGCGGCGCTGGCCGAGCAGGGCGTCGACCCGGCGGCGGCCGACGACGACACGGTCGCGGCCACGTTCACCACGGCGCTCGAGGCGCTGCCGCCCGAACAGGTCGGCCTCGTGGCGGGGCTGCTGCCCGCCGAGACCGATGTGAACGCGGCGAGCACGGACGCGGCCCTGGTGCTCGTCTTCCTCGAGACGGAGAGCATCGCCCCGGAGGGTGCGGACGCCGCCGCGCAGTTCGACGCGCAGGTCGAGGTGGAGGCGGACCTGGCTGCCGCTGTTCGCGGCGCCGATCTGCCGCCCGACGTGACCGCGGAGGCGTTCAGCTTCGGGCTGCTGTTCTCCGAGACCGACGCGTTCGAGGCAGAGCTGCTGCGCCTGTTCGCCTCTGCCTTCGTGATCATCGTGGTCATCCTCGCCTTCGTGTACTGGCTGCGGCCCGGCCTGGGCCTCACCCTGGTGGCGGCGGGACGACGGACCGTCGCCGACGTGCTGCTGACCATGGTCACCATCGTCATGGCGATCCTGTGGATGAACGGCGCCGCCGTGCTGCTCGGTCCCGGCTACGCGGGGGTGATCGGCGGGCTGACGGAGGTCAGCCAGATCGTCCCGGTCCTGCTGATCGGGTTGGGGGTGGACTACGCGATCCACCTCACGTCGCGCTACCGCGAGGAGGTGGCCACGGGCGCCGGCGTGCAGGAGAGCATCCGTCGGGCGATCACGACCGTGGGCGTGGCGCTCACGCTCGCGACCGTGACGACCGCCGTCGGGTTCCTCACCAACGTGATCAACCCGGTCCCGGCGTTGAAGGACTTCGGTATCCTCGCCGCGATCGGCATCGTCGCGTCCTTCCTGCTCATGTTGACCTTCGTGCCGGCCGTGCGGTTGCTGCTGGACCGGCGAGCGCAACGGCTCGGCCACCTGCCCCGCGAGGCGTTGGCCCGCACGAGCGAGCGTGTTCTTCCGGGCGTGATGGCCCGGACGGCGGTGCTGGCCGAGCGGGTGCCGGTCGCGACGCTGCTCGTGACGGTCGTGCTCGGCGGGGCGCTGGGGGTCTGGGGGCTGTCCCAGCTCGAGACACGATTCAGCTTCACCGACTTCGTCAGCGACGAGTCCCCGATCGTTGCGACCTTCGACGAGATCGTGGAGCGCTTCGGCGGTGGGTTCGGCGAATCCACCGACGTCCTCGTCGAGGGCGACGTCGCCACCCCGGCCGTGCACAACGCCACCGTCGAGGCGGTCGACGCCCTCACCGGGGTCGACGACGTTGCGACCTTCGGCGACCAGGCGCAGGCCGACTCGCCGGTCAGCGTCCTCGGCACGCTCGTCGCGCCGGGCCCCGACGGGGCGCCACTGGCCCCGGCGGTGGCCGCGGCGGCGGCCGCCGCCGGCGTCGGCGAGGATCTCACGGTCGCCGAGGACGCCGATGTCGCCGGGCTCTACGACGCCATGCTGGCCGCCGCCCCGGTCGAGGTCGCACGGGTGCTCGCCCGGGACCAGGCTGGGCGCTACGACCTGTCGCGGGTGTCGATCCAGAGCAGCGCGGGGGAGGACGGCGCAGCCGCCCTGAGCGACAACCTCGACGCCGCCTTCGCACCCGTGCGCTCCGCGGGTTCCAGCACCGTGGCGACCAGCAACCAGATCATCAACGACGTGATCGTGTCGGCGCTGAGCGACTCGCAGGTGTCGTCGATGGGGGTGACGCTGCTCGCCGCGATGCTCCTGCTCGCCGTGACCTTCTGGTTCCGCAACCGCCGGCCCGCGCTCGGGGTCCTCACCGTGGCGCCGGTCGTGCTCGTGGTGCTGTGGACCTTCGGCATGATGGCCGCGACGGGCATCCCGTTCGGTCCGGTGACCGCCACGATCGCGGCGCTGGCGATCGGCATCGGCGTGCCGTACACGATCCACATCACCAACCGCTACCTGGAGGACCGGGTTGCCTACGACGACCCGGCGGAGGCGATCCGCTCCACGGTGCGCCACACCGGCGGCGCCCTGGCCGGCAGCGCGTTCACGACTTGCGCGGGGTTCGGCATCCTGGTCACCTCGACCCTCACCCCGTTCCAGCAGTTCGGGATGGTGACGGTCTTTGCGATCGGCTTCGCGCTGCTCGCCGCGACCCTGGTCCTGCCGAGCATGCTCGCCCTGTGGGACCGTTGGCACCGCCGCAGGGCCGGGCGGGAGCAGGCGGCCCCGCGCCGGGAGTCTGCCGGGGTCTGACCGACCCGGTCAGGTCGCGAGGCTGCTGGACGGCGCCCGGAGCACTGCGGCGCGCGCGATATCCTTCGGTTCTCGGGGAAGGCGTTGTGTGCGAGAGTTCTGTCGGTGTTTCGCGGCACTGCTCGCCGTCGGGCTCGCGGTCACAGCGTCGCCGGCGACCGCGCAGGACGCCGGGGTCCTTCCGAGCCACCACGTGGTCGAGTCCTTCGACGGTACGCAGCTCGAGGCGACGCTGTTCCTGCCGGCTGGGGCCTCCCCGCAGGCACCCGCGCCGTTGGTCCTGCGCACCCACGGGTGGGGCGGCAGTCGCGAGACCGAGGTGGGAAGCGGCACGCTGTCGCGCCTGCTGGCCGAAGGGTACGCGGTCGTGACCTGGGACTCGCGGGGGTTCGGCTGCTCGGGCGGGCAGATCCGCATCGACGACCCCGATGCCGAGGGCCGCGACGTCACCGCGCTGATCGACTGGGCCGTCACCAACGCCCCGATCGCCACCGACGAGCACGGCGACCCGATCGTCGGCATGTCCGGCGGTTCCTACGCCGGCGGGATACAGACGGCCGGCGCGGCGGTCGACCACCGCATCGACGCGCTGGCGCCGGAGATCTCCTGGTCGGATCTGCGGTACTCGCTGTACTCGGGGGAGGTCGTCAACCAGGGATGGGTGGCGATCCTGTACAGCCTCGGGATGGCAACCGGCACGGGGCAGGGCCTCGACCCGTCGTGCGCGACGGACCCGAGCGCGGACGGGCTCGACCCCGCCATCCACCAAGCAGTGACCGAGTACGCCACCACCGGCAGGGTCTCCGCGGGCACCGAGGCGTTCCTGGCCCAGTCGAGCCTGGCGTCCTACGGCGCCCGACGCCCCGTCGCGGTCCCGACACTGGTCCTGCAGGGCAGCGTGGACACGCTGTTCGACCTGACGGACGGGCACGGCATCTACCGCCACGTACGCGACCAGGGCGCCGATGCGCGCTTCGTCGTCTTCTGCGGCGGTCACGTCGCCTGCCCGGCCACCTACGCCGACGCCGGCGACCGCGCCTACCTCGACGAGGCGATCGTGACGTGGTTCGCCCGTCACCTGCGCGGTCAGGACGTGGCGACGGGCGCACCGGTGTCCTACCGTACGAACGAGGGCGTCTGGCGCGACGCCGAGGTGTTCGCGGGCGACGCCCGGGTGGCGCTGTCGGGTGCGGCCACCGGCTTGCCGGTCGTGCCCGTGGTCGACCTGCCCGATCCCGAGGAGGTCCTGGCCCTCGTCGCGGCCGGCCCGCTAGAGGGCATCCCGGCCCTGCCCATCACGTCGGCCAAGGTGGCGACGCCGGGGGACCCGCGGGCGGCCACCTTCCCCGTTGCGCACGCCGACGGGGGACCGCTCGAGGTGCGCGGCATCCCCGACGTGACGCTCGCGGTGACGGGTGTGGCCGTCTCCCTCGACCAGGCGCTGGCGCCGCTGGGCGAGCACGCGGCCGAGCTGCCGACGCACGCCGTCGGTGACGTGCTCGTCGGCTCGCTCGGCCCGCTGGGCGCGGTGACCGGCGGCCTCCTCGGGAGCATCGGCGGGGACGGCGGGTCGCTGGGCGGGGTGGACGGGACCGTCAACGTCTTCGTGAGGCTCGTCCACCGCGAGTCCGGTGCGGTCCTGAACCTGCAGGAGGGCGCCGTGCGGGCCGATATCACCGATGGCGAGGCGGTCGTCGACGTGCCGATGCCGGGGTTGGCCTACACCATCCCCGCCGATCACCACCTCGACCTGGAGGTGTCGACGGCCAGCATCATGCACGCCACCGGCCGCACCCCGGCGCTGATCGACGTCGCCGTCTCGGGGGCCGTGCCGGTCGCCGGCAATGCCGTACCCGTCGTGGACGCAGCCCCCGTGGTCAGCGAGGCGCGTGACGGGTCTGACACAGTCGGCCCGCGCAGGCGGCCCCTGCCCGCCACCGGGGGAGGCGTCGGTGCTTTGGCGCTGCTGGTCTTGTTCGCCGCGGTGGCCCTTCGCCAAGGGGGCTGAGCGAGCGGGCACAGCCGAAGGCGTCTCGCCGGTCGCTGCCACGTGGGTCTGCTGGCGCGTTCCAAGAATGTGCGCGTCAGCCCTTGCATGGGTCCTTTCCTGGTGATAGAGTCGAACACATGTTCGTATCAGTGGAGGTTCGGTCAGGCGACGTACCCGCCTCTGCGGGCACGCGCCGCTGGGCGCGCCCGCACGCGCTGACCGGCGTGTTGGCCAGCGAGGAGCCCGTCGGCTACGACGCCGACCGCGCACCCGACGCCGACGCCGACGCCGACGCCGACGCCGACGCCGACGCCGACGCCGACGCCG
>JBBDQS010000018.1:0-12769 GCA_040905805.1 Egibacteraceae bacterium
CGGGTCCGCGTCGGCCAGCGCGTCGATGGTGTGCTGCTTGCGGGCGGCCCAGCTCGCCGGCGAGCGGTCCGCGCCGGCGCCGACGTCCACGTCGGTGCATGCCGACGAGCCCGGCGACCCGGTCACCGAACTGCTCACCGATGCGGTCGAGCATCTCGCTCATCGGCAGGTCACCGTCCTCGACCGCGTCGTGCAGCAGCCCGGCGATGGCCTCGTCCTCGTCCCCACCGTCCTCAAGCACCAGCGACGAAACCGCCAGGAGATGCGCAAGGTAGGGAACCCGGCTGCCCTTGCGTGCCTGGGTGCGGTGCACCTCGGCGGCGAACCCCACCGCACGCGCGAAGCGCGCTGACACCTGGGTGTCGGGTGTTTCGTTCATGATCGCCTCTCGCGTCTTGCCGGCCGCGGAGGGCGGCCAGGCCCGCTCTTTCCCTGGGCACCCAACGCGAGGTTCGGGAAGCCGGGACCCTGTCTGTCAGGGACTGCAGACGGCCGTCCGCTCGTCCGCTCCTGAGCTGCGTCCACCCTACCGCCGGGGTGTGACCCGAAACGTGACTGCTCTGTCGTCGGATCTGACAGGTCGTTCGCGATCCGGCACAGTGAAGCACCGACAGAGGCGGGCCATCCCAGGAGCGCCGCGGGGCGCAGGGCGGTGCCGCGCATTCGGGTGGCGGACGGAGTCCCTCCATGGACGGCAAGATCGATGCAGTGTCACGGATAGGCGCCGGGCTCGCGGGCGTGTTCTTCGCCGCTGCGGGACTCGTCGCCTTTCTGGCTCCCGCAGCCTTCTTCGAAGCGGCCGCTGCCTTCGAGCCCTACAACGCACACTTTCTCCGCGACATCGGCGCGTTCCAGGTGGGACTCGGTGCGGCACTGCTGCTCGCAGTATGGATCCGTGACGGGCTGGTGGTGGCGCTCGGCGGGGTGGGGATCGGGTCCCTTCTCCACGCCATCGGTCATGGACTGGACCGTCATCTGGGAGGCACGCCCGCCATCGACATCCCCTTCTTTGGAGCCCTCTCGGTGCTGTTGCTCGCCCTCGCCGCGCTCCGCTGGCGGACGATCGCACAGCGGCGTCTTTCCTGAGATCACCGCGCGCTGTGACGCGGCAGCTACAGCGGAACCGGCGGCGGAGGAGTGGTCGCCGCCGTGTCAAGTGGCAGTGCGTTCTCCCCGTGGGCGGTCATGAGATCTTCCGGATTCGGGGGGCCGGACACGACTGCTCAGACCAGCTCTATGCCGACGTTGTCGGCGTACGCCGCCAGCGCTCCCACATCCGCCTGGTCGCCGGTGAGCACGGTTCCGCCCGGTTCTGCGAGCGCCACGAGCAGGGCATCGACGGCGGAGCCCTGGCCCGCTTCACGACGCAGCCGCGCTGCCCGTCGGGCAACACCTTCTGCAACGGCGCTGTCGACCACGCAGGTGTTGAGAAGCCGGTTGGTGCTGGCATCGCGGGAGGGATGACCCTGGAGGCACTCCACGAGCACGACGGTGGGAACTACCGGGGGCCACAGGTGCGCTGACCGGAGGGACCGGATCAGCGCGTAGGCCCGTGTGGACCGCTCGGCGAGGCGACTGACCCCGCCGCTGTCGAGTACAAGCACGCTACCCCGCTTGGTCCAGGCTGCGGCTCCTGATCCGTTGGGCGATCGCCTCAGCCCGAGACAGCTGCCGTGCAGTGGGTTCGCCTACCTCTGCCCCGAGGTCGCTGAGGTACTCGTCAACGGCGTCGATGGCATCGCGCCGCTCCAACTCGGCACGCACGGCCTGCTGAAGGAGCTCCGAAGCAGGCAGACCCCGGCTCTTCAACGCCTCGTAGAGGTCGTCTGGCAGATACACCTGGACCCGAGGCATACGCCTCACTATACACACGCCCACACGCCGCATCGTGGTCGCCGCCAACATTTCGCCGTCAGGAGCGACGTGAGATGAGCATGACGGGGCAGGCGGGCTGCCCGGCGGACGAGCCCGCCGGTCGGTGGTGGAGCCCGGCGCCCCCGCCACTACGATCCCCCCATGCCTGCTGACCACATCGACATCGTGCTGCACGGGTTCACCCACGGCGCCGAAGCCGTGGGGCGCCTGCCGAACGGCAAGGCCTGCTTCGTCGGCCACGCGATCCCCGGAGAACGGGTGCGCGTGGAGATCATCGAGGAGCGTGACCGCTGGGCTCGCGCCCGTCTGGTGGCGGTCCTCGAGCCCTCGCCCGACCGCATCGACCCACCCTGCCCCCACTTCGGCCCGCAGCGCTGCGGTGGCTGCGCCATCCAGCACGTCGCGCCCGCGCGCCAGGCGACGTTGAAGCGCCAGGTGGTCATCGACCAGCTGGAGCGCATCGGCGGGATCCCCGATCCCCCCGTGGTCGCGACGATCACCCCGGGGGAGCTCGGCTACCGCAACCGGGCCCGCTTCGCGGTCGACGACGCCGGCCGCCTGGGCTTCCGCCGGGCGGGCACCCACGACGTCCTGCCGATCGACCGCTGCCCGCTGCTCGACCCGGCGGCGCAGGCCGTGCGCGAGGAGGCCGGTGACGGCTGGCAGGGCGTGGAGGAGGTGAGCGTGCGGGCGGCGGTCGCCGGCGAGGGCGCCGCCATGACCGTCACCCCCGGCCCTGACGCGCTGCCCCCGCTGCCGCCGGGCACCACGCCCGTCGCCCTGCTCGACGACACGGGCGCCGCCCACGCCCTGCGCGGCGACCCGACGGTGGTGGAACGGGTCGCCGGCTTCGACTACCGCATCTCGGCGCGCAGCTTCTTCCAGGCCAACACAGCCGGTGCGGAGGTGCTGGTGGCCGAGGTCCGCGGAGCCGCCGCGGTGCAGCCCGGCGACGCCGTGGCCGACCTGTACGCCGGCGTGGGCCTGTTCAGTCGACCGCTGGCCGCCGACGGGGCGACCGTCGTGGCGGTCGAGGGTGACGCCACGGCGTGCGAGGACGCCCGGTACAACCTGGCGAACACGACCGCCTCGGTCGTCTGCGAGCCCGTGGTCGCCGCCGTGCGGCGGATGGCCGCCGAGGTGCGCGCGACCGCCAGGCCGGGCGACGACCAGGCCGGATTCGCCGTCGTGGTGCTCGACCCGCCACGGCGGGGAGCCGGCCGCGACGTCTGCGGGCGCATCGCGAGCCTCCGGCCGCGCACGATCGTGTACGTCTCCTGCGACCCGGCGGCGCTGGCGCGCGACGCCCGGGTGCTGGCCAAGGCCGGCTACCACCTCACCCGGGCGGTGCCGGTCGACCAGTTCGCCCAGACCGCCACCATCGAGGTCGTGGCCACCTTCGCCCGCCGGTAGCGCCGGCAGGTAGCGTCACTACACTCGGGCGGACATGCGTCTTCGTGTCGGTCTCTTCCTGGTGGTGTGCCTCCTGCTCGGGGCCGGCCTCGTGCAGCTGACTGCGCCCGCACCGCCGGACGTCACCGCCGACGACCGGGCATCCCCGGGCCGACGCCCGCAGGCGGCGACGACCGCGGAGCCAAAGCCGCCGCAGCCCGATCTCAACCCGCCCCTGCCGCAACGCCTGGCCGGGCTGGTGGCGCACGAGGGCGTGGCCGGACAGGTCGTCGGTGTGTCGGTGACCGACGCGGACGGCCGTCCCGTGTTCGAGCACCACGCGGGCGCCCATCTCCTACCGGCGTCGGCCCAGAAGCTGCCCGTGGCGGCGGCCGCCCTGGCCACCCTGGGCCCGGACTTCCGCTACGAGACGATGCTGCGCGCGACCTCCCGGCCGGAGCCCGGCGGCGTGCTGCACGGTGACCTGGTGCTCGTGGGCTCGGGCGACCCCGCCCTGGCCACCCCCCAGTACGGGCAGCTGCGCCCGGACCGGCCCCGCACGCCGCTGGAGGCGCTGGCGGACCGGGTCACCGCCGGGGGGATCACCCGGATCACCGGCGCCGTTCTCGGCGACCCCGGCGTGTTCCCGCATCAGCCGCAGGCGCCGGGCTGGGTGCCCCGGTACCTGGAGCAGGGCAACACGACGCGTTCCTCGGGCCTGACCGCCGAGGGTGGGCGGCGGCTGTTCATCGAGGGCGGCCGGGTGCGCTCGGTGCCGGCCGCCGACCCCGCGACCACGGCTGCGGCCGCGCTGCACGCGCTGCTCGTCGAGCGCGGCGTCGTGATCGACGGCGGCGCCGCCGCGACGGCGACGCCCCCGCCCGCCCCCGTCAACGTGGGCGGCGTCACCAGCCCGCCGCTGCTGGACCTCCTGCGCTACACCCTGCAGCGCAGCGACAACCACCTGGCCGATGCGATCTTCCGCACGATCGGGACCGCGTCGGGGGACGCCACCTGGGCGGGCTCGGCCGCCGCCACCCGGCAGGCCCTGGAGGCGCTCGGCCTCGACCTCGCCGGCACCGCCATGGCCGACGGGTCAGGCCTGTCGCGAGGCGACCGGCTGTCCGCGACGTTCCTGACGGCGCTCGACGCCCGGATGACCGACTCCACGCACGGCTCGGTGTGGCGAAGCCTCATGGCGGTGGCGGGCGAGAGCGGCACCCTGCAACGCCGGCTGGTCGGCAGCGTGGCGGAGGGCCGCCTGCGCGGCAAGACCGGGTCGCTGCAGGATGTCATGACGCTGTCAGGGACGGTCATCGGCCCGGACGGATCCCGCTTCCATTTCGCGGTCCTCGGCAACGACCTCGACGGTCCCGGCATGCAGGCGGTGCGCCGGCTGCAGGACCTGGTGGTGCTTGCCCTGGCCGAGGACCTGTACGGCTGCGCGTGGGAACCCGCGGCCCCACCGGCCACGGCGGATCCCGATCGGCCGGCCGACCAGGAGCTGGCGCTGGTCTGCCCGACGTGACCGGTGCCGGTGCAGACCACGAGTCCCACGCAGCGTCGACGGAGGTCGCCATGACGGTGCGGGTCAGTCACGGGACGTCTCGGCATCTTCATCGCGGTCGCTGCGCGACCGCCACCGCCGGCACAGCAAAGAATCGCCTCCGCTGACGCTCCGGCGATTCACGTCTCAGCCCACTCCACGGCGTGCAGCACGAACTCCCCCGCGAGCCCCTTGAGCCCGGTCCGGCGCGGCTCACCGAAGCGCAGGTCGCCGCGCGTCGCGACGATCTCGCGCACCAGCGACGACAGGAGGATCTCGTCGCCCGTGGCCTGCGCCGCGATGCGCGCGGCGATGTTGACGTGCAGGCCGAACAGGTCGCCGTCGTCGCCCACGATGGCCTCGCCCGTGTGCACGCCGACCCGGATGCGCACCCCGTGCTCGGGGCGCTCCGCCCGCAGGGCGGCCATGTCCCGCTGCACGGCGATCATGCACTCGAGGGCCCGGCGGGCCGAGGGGAACGTCAGCATGAAGCCGTCGCCCTGGGACTTGACCTCCACGCCGTCGTGCTCGACCAGGCGGTCGCGCACGATCTGGTTGTGCGTGGTCAGCACGTCGAACCAGCGCTGGTCGCCGAAGGCCTCCGCCTGCTGGGTCGACGACTCGATGTCGGTGAACACGATCGTGACCGTGCCCTCGCGCATCGCCGCGCGGGGCGGCGCGGGGCGGTCGGCGGCGACCTCGGCCGCGACCCGGTCGATCGACGTGACGGGCGCGGGGCCGTCGAGGTCGCGCGATCGGCTCCCCGCGGTGCGGCCGGCGAGGCGGACGGTGGTGTCGCCGAGCTGCACGACCGAGTCCGACGTGAGCGTGGCCGTGCCGTCGAGCCGCTCGCCGTCGAGCGTGGTGCCGTTCGTGCTGCCGAGGTCCTCGACCTCGACCGTGTCGCCCTCGGGGCGCAGCACCAGGTGGCGGCGCGACACGCCGGGGTCGTCCAGCAGGATCCCGGAGCAGTCCCGCCCGATCTCCAGGGCCTCGTGCAGCACCAGGTGCAGGGCGGTGCGGCCCGGCTCGCGGACGACCACCACCGCCACGTTGGCCATCACGACGCTACCCACACCCGGCTGCGGTCTCGCCCGGTCCGAGGTACGTGCGCTGCTGCTCCTCGTCGAACGCGCCGCCGGCCCGCTCGCAGGCCCGCCCGGTGTCCAAGACGTCCCAGATCCGCACGGTGCCGTCCTCGCTGCTCGTCACGAAACGCCTGTCATGGGGGTGGGCCACGACCCGCCAGACGGCCTCGTCGTGCGTAGCGAACGCGCCCCCGAGCGCACGGCCGAGCGCGACGTCCCACAGGCGGATGGTGCCGTCCCGGCTGGCGCTCACCGCCGTGGCGCCGTCGGCGAGGAAGGCCACGCCCGTGGCGCCGCCGGGATGGGGGGTGAGGCGCGCCGAGCGCTCGCCCGAGGGCGTGGTCAGCGTGACGTTCTCGTCGGCGCTCGCGATCGCCAGCCGGCCTCCGTCGGGCGACCAGTCCACGCTCCACACCGTGTTGCCGTCCGCGGGCAGGGCGGTGCCCACGCGTGCACCGTCCTCTGGGCGCCAGAGCTGGACGTTGCCCTCCCGGTCGCTGACGGCCAGGATGCCGTCGGGGCCCCACGCCATAGCGGTCACCCCGCCGCGATGGGGGCCGAGCGGTTCGCCCGCCGCGCGCCCGGCACCATCCCATGCCCGCACCACCCCGTCGTCCCCGCCGGTCAGCAGCCGGTCGCCGTGGAAGCGCGCGACCGTCACGGCGCCGTCGTGGCCGTCCGCGCGAGCCACCACGTCGCCGCTGCTCAGGTCGTGCACGAGCACCGTGCCGTCGGCGCCGCCCGACGCGACGGTGGCGCCGTCGGGGCTGACGTCGAGCGCCCACACGGCCGCGGTGTGGTCGGTCATCGGTCCGGCGAGCAGCGCTCCGGTGTCCGTGCTGAACACCCTGATGGCGCCGGTGCCGTCACCGGTGGCGACGACGTCGCCGTCGGGGCTGACGGCCACCCCGAACGCGCCCTCCTCGTGACCGTCGAGGACGGTGCCCAGCGCGGCCTCGCCGCGGGTCCAGATCTGCACCGTGTGGTCGAAGCCCAGGCTGGCCAGGACGTCACCCGTTTCGGACAGAGCCGTCGTGAGCACCTGCCCGTCGTGGCCCGCCACGGTCGGGGGCAGCTCCTCCTCGTCGGCGGTGCTCCAGGCCCGGATCCGGCCCTGCTCGTCCCCGGCGAGCAGCAGGCGCCCGTCCGGGGAGAACAGCACCCCCCGCAGGTCGCCGGTGTGGCCCTCGAACGGCTCGGTGACCAGGTCGGCGGTGGTGGCGTCCCACAGCCGGATGCGGCCGTCGGACCCGGCGGTCGCGAAGGTCTCGCCCGCTGGGTCGACCGCGAGCCCCGACAGGAAGCTGTCGTGGGCGGTGAACGCATCGAACGCCTCCTCGCCGTCGGGCAGGGACCAGCCCCACACCTCGCCCTGCCCCGGGCCGGCGCCGGCGAGGAGCAGCGCGCCATCGGGGCTGATCGTCAGCGCGTCGATGCTGAGGGCCTGGTCCTCGAGCAGCGGGTCGCCGAGCTGCTCGGCCTCGTGGAGGTCCCACAGCCGCACGGTGCCGTCGAGGCTCCCCGACGCCACGGTGGTGCCGTCCGCGCCGACCGCGGCGGCCCACACGATGCCGCCGGTCGTGCCGAGCAGCTGGGAGGACGGCACGGCCGCGGGGTCGTCGAGGTCCCAGCGCCGCAGGGTCTCGTCGTCGCTGGCGCTGACCAGCCACCGCCCGTCGGGGCTGAAGGCGAGGTCCTCGACCGCGGCGTCGTGGCCCTCCAGCGGCGCACCGAGCGCTCGCCCGGAGTCCACGTCCCACAGGTGGACGGTGCCGTCCCGGTCGCCGGTGGCCACGACCTCGCCGTCGGGACGCACGGCAAGCGCCAGGGCATCGCCGACGTCCAGGGCCGAGCCGGCCGGCGCGAACGTGGCGGACTCGAGGGCCCTGCTGCCCTCGACCAGCGCCACCCGCGCCTCGAGCGAGGGGCTCCCGACCCGCTCGATGGACTCCACGGCGAGCGCCAGCGCCAGGCGCGGGTCCTCGTCGACCAGCCCGGCCGCCTGGGTGGCGAGCGACTGTGCGAACCGGGAGGTCGCCTCGCCCAGCGCGGAGAACGCCACGAGCGAGGCGCCGCCGGCGACCGCGGTCAACACCCCCAGCACCGCCACCGCCGTACGCCGGACGCGCCGCGACCGGCGGGAGGCCTGCTCGCGGCGCGCCTCGGCCTCGATCGCGGCGGCTTCGCTGGCCGCCAGCAGGTCCCGGCCGGCCGGGGACAGCTCGTCGCCGTGGCCGGCCGCCCACTCCAGCGCCGACTGCAGCGGGGTGCCGCGGTACAGCAGGTCCGGCTCGCGTCCCTGCGCCACCCACTCGGCTCCGGCACGGTCGATGCGCTGGCGCACGCGCAGGTCGTCGCGGCTCTCCTCGATCCAGCCCCCCAGCCGGGGCCAGCTGAGGATCAGCGCCTCGTGGGCGATCTCGATGGTGTCCCGGTCGACGGTGAGCAGGCGCGCGTCGGTCAGCTCCGCGGCCACCTGGGAGATCTCCTCGGTCTCACTCTCGTTCAGGTCGGCCAGCTGGAGCGGCCGGCGGGTGTCGGGTGTGCCGTCGCCCGGTGTGACGAGGCGCAGCAGCAGGCGCCGGGCGACGCGGCGCTGCGTGTCGTCGAAGCGCTCCTTGTACACCGCCTCCGCGGTGTGGGCCAGCGCGCCGGCCACCCCGCCGGCCTCGCGGTAGCCGGCCAGGGTGAGGCTCGTGCCCCGGCGGCGGCGCCACGTCTCGGCCAGGGCGTGGGAGACCAGCGGCAGGTACCCCGGCTCGCTGCCGCCGTCCTCGAGGATGGCGTCCACCAGCCCGTCCTCCAGCCGCAGCCCCGCCTGGCGGCCCGGCTCCTCGATGGCCTGGCGCAGCTCGCTGCGCGTCATCGGCCCGACCAGGACCTGGCTCTGGGTGATCCGCTGGGCCAGCCACGGGAACTGCGCGCTGGTGCCGTAGAAGTCCGCCCGCATGGCCATGACCAGGCGCACCCGGCTGTCGGTGGGGTCGACCATTCCGGCGAGCAGGTCGAGGAACGCCTCCTGGTCCTCGCGCCGGCCGCCCTGGGTGAACAGCTCCTCGAACTGGTCGATGACGACGAGCAGGCCCCCGGTAACGTCGGTGATGCTCTCCGCGACGGAGCGCGCGCCCAGCGGGTCGCTCAGGAGCTCGTCGGCGTCGCCGAGGCCCGTCGCCTGCTGGGTGGTCGTCCGAGCGGTCTTGGCGAGCTGGTAGGCCAGCTCGCGGATGGGCTCGGACCGCGGGGCGAACAGCATCACCGGCCAGCGCTCGCTGCCGGCCAGCCCGCCGGTCGCCACCGCCGGGATCAGGCCGGCGCGCACCAGCGAGGACTTCCCGCTGCCCGACGGGCCCCCGACCATGAGGGTGCGGGATCGTGCCAGCCGGTCGATCAGCTCGGCGACGAGCGCGTCGCGCCCGAAGAACTGCGCGGCGTCCTCGGGCTGGAAGGCGGCCAGCCCCTTGTACGGCCCCGTGGTCGCCAGCGCGGTGGGCTGGGTGACCGCTGCCCGCTTGGCCTCGGCCATGCCCGGCCCCAGGCAGGCCAGGACGGCGTCGCGCCAGGCGTCCATGTCTGCGAAGCGCTCGTCGGGATCGGCGGCCAGGCCCCGCTCGAAGAGCGGTTGCCAGCGGTCGTCGACGAGGACCAGGGCGCCCTCGAGGTCGGGCGGCAGCGGGGGCGGTGTGCCGGTGATGGCCTCCCACAGCACGCCCGTCGCGGCGAAGATGTCCGCTGCCGGGCGCACGGGTGCGTGGGGGTCGAGCTGCTCGGGCGCGTGGTAGTGCGGCGTGCCCCCGATCACGCTCGCCGCACCGCCGGTGCGCACCACGTCCTTGGCCAGGCCGAGGTCACCCAGCAGCACCCGCTCGTCACCGGCGACCAGGCCCTGCTGCACCTGGGTGGCCCGCGCGCCGCGTGCTCCGTGGGCGCCGGCGGCGTCGTTGGCCTGGAGGAACAGGTTGCGCGGGTTGACGTCACGGTGAACGATGCCGGCGCGGTGCAGGGAGCCCATGCCCTCGGCCAGGGACGTGGCCAGCCGGCGGGCGCTCGCCGGGTCGAGTCCCGCGCCGCCGCGGGTGGCGAGACGGTCGTCGAGCGTCCCGCGCTTGGCGAACTCCATCACGAAGTAGGGCCGCCCGTCCTCATCGAGCTCACCGATGTCGTGGACGGTGACCAGGTGGTCGTTGCGGATGCGGCGCAGGAGGCGCGCCTCCTCCAGGAAGCGCTCGCGGATGTCGGCGTCGGCCCCCCAGTTCTCGGCGAGGACCTTGATGGCCACCGCGTCGTCGAGCACCTCGTCGTGCGCGCGGTAGACGACCGCGAACCCGCCGACGCCGATGACCGACTGGACCCGATAGCGACCGATGCGCTCCGGCAGGCGCATGGCTCCTACCGTTCAGCTCTCCAGCACGTCGGAGACGTCACGACAGTGGACCATGTCGGCATCGATGACCGCGTGGTCCCGGTCCGAGGCCGTCACGCAGAGCTCCGTGGACTCGCCCCGCGCCCCGGGCGAGACCGCGCCCTCCGTGACGTAGGTCGGGTAGTCGTCGGTGACCTCCCACTCACCCTGCTCGGCGCCGCGGTCGTCCGCGTCGGCGCTCACCTCGTCGGCGGTGTAGGTGTCCCAGTACACGTGGATGTGGTTGCGCGACACGTCCGGGAGGAAGTTGGCCTCCCAGGTGATGCTGAGCTCGTCGCCCTCCGGGACGACGTCGACGATCTCGATCTCGCAGCCCTCGGCCGGGCAGGCGTTGGCGACTGGGGCGTCGCCGGTGTCGTCGCCGGCATCGTCACCGTTCACGACCACGTCGGGGTCCGTCGCCGCATCCCCGCCGTCGTCCGTGCCGCAGCCCACCAGCAGCAGGACGACCGCCACCCCTACGAGACCGGCTCGGACCATCTCGACCACCCACCCCAGGTCGCTCGACTGCAAAGTCCCGCGTCATCCCCGCGTCCGGACCCAGACCGCGGCCGGTCGCGGGGACTGATCGTAACACGGGCGACGCCTCCTGCACCGGGATTGTGCACCCGCGGACACCGTCGCGCTAACCGGCCGCGACCCACACGATCCCGACGAGCAGCAGGATGGCTCCCGCCGCGCCGGTGACCAGCCCGTACGCCCGGGAGTGGGCCCGCATCGGACTGCTGCCAGCCACACGGCCCCCGGCGACCACCGCGGCCCCGTACAGCAGCAGCAGGACCCCGACGAGCAGCACGATCCGCGCCATGCCTGCGATGCTATGGCGTCCACCCCGGCCACGCGTGGACCCCGGTCCACCCGACCAGCGGAGCGCACGCGCCACATGGACAACCACACCGAGCAGCTGGCCGACGGTGTCTGGCGCGTCGAGGTGGCCACGTACGTCAACGCCTACGTCGTGGCCAACGACGGTCGGGGCGACGCCGAGGGGCTCACGGTCATCGACACCGGATGGCGCAAGAGCGGGTCCAGGCTGGTACGCAGCATCCGCCTGGCCGGGCTCGATCCGCGCGCCGTCGGCGACGTGCTGCTCAGCCACTGGCACACCGACCACGCGGGCGCCGCCGCCCGGTTCGCCCGCTCCAGCGCCGGGGCGACCGTGTGGATCGGCGAGGCCGACCACCCGGTGATCACCGGCGCGGTCGCCCGCCCTCCCGACGCCGACGGGACGCGCCTCGCCCGGCTGCTCAACCCCCGGTGGCCGATGCCCGAGCCCGTCGAGGACGCCAGGGTGCTGACCCCCGGCCAGCACTTCGACGTCGGTGGCGGTCTGGACGTGGTCGCCGCCCCGGGCCACACCCCCGGCCACTGCGCGTTCCTGCTGCCTGAGCGGGGGGTCCTGCTGTCGGGCGACGCGGTGTTCAACATCTGGTTGCTGTCGCGCGGGCCGCGCTTCATGTGCTCGGCCCTGCCCGCGCTCCCGGCGACGCTGCGCCGCCTCGCCGGCCTGTCCTTCGACACGCTGGGGGTGACCCACGGACCACCGCTCACCCGCGACGCCCCGGCCCGGGTCGCGGCGCTGGTCCCCTGACTGCTCGCAGCCCGTGCCCTTGGCGACCCGGAAGATTCAAGGCCCGGAACGCGTTGGCAGGGAGACGACCCCCGAGTCTTCGAGGAACCCATGCAGGTCGAGATCTGGTCAGACGTGGTGTGCCCGTGGTGCGCCGTCGGCAAGCGGCGCTTCGAGGCGGCGCTCGCCCGATTCCCCCACGCCGACGACCTGGAGGTGACGTGGCGCAGCTTCGAGCTCGACCCCGGCGCTCCCCGCCGACGCGACGTGTCGACCACCGAGCACCTCGCCGCGAAGTACCGGGTGAGCCATGCGGAGGCCCAGGCCATGCACGAGCGCATGACGGAGGTCGCGGCCGGCGAAGGACTGCCGTTCCGCCTCGACATCGCCCGCAGCGGCAACACCCACGACGCGCACCGGCTGCTGCACCTGGCCCGGGAGCACGGCGTGCAGCACGCGATGAAGGAGCGGCTGCTCACCGCGTACCTGTGCGAGGGCGAGCCGGTCGGCGACCCCGACGTGCTCGCGCGTCTGGCGGTCGACGCAGGCTTGGACGGGCAGGTGGCGGCCGCCGTGCTCGCCGGTGACGCCTACGGCGACGCGGTCCGCGCCGACCAGGCCGACGCGCGGGCACTGGGCGTCACCGCCGTGCCCTTCTTCGTGGTGGACCGTGCCTTCGGAGTGTCCGGTGCCCAGCCGGCCGACGTCCTGCTCGAGCTGCTGACCGAGACGTGGGCGCACACGGTCGCCCCAGCGATCGACCACGCCGCCACCGCCGACTGCGCCGAGGGCGGCTGCACCGTCTGAGACGTGAATCGCTGGAGCGCCAGCGGAGGCGATTCTCCGCTGTGCCGGGCGTGGGGGGGGGGGGGGGGGGG
>JBBDQS010000018.1:12779-21664 GCA_040905805.1 Egibacteraceae bacterium
CCCCCCCCCCCCCCCCCCCGGGACTGCTGACTCGTGAATCGCCGGAGCTTGCGAGGGCGACTCTCGCCTTTTCGCCTCGCCGATCGGTAATCTTGGCGGCATGCGACGGATCGCGGTACTGACCAGCGGTGGGGACGCCCCCGGGATGAATGCGGCGATCCGCGCGGTCGTCCGCGGTGCCGACGCGGCCGGCATCGAGGCCTACGGGGTCCAGAACGGTTACGCGGGCCTCATCGACGGTCAGCTCGCTCCCCTGGACGCGCGGGCGGTGTCGGGGATCCTGCACCAGGGCGGCACGACGCTGGGCACCGCGCGGTCCGCGGCCTTCCGGACGACGGAGGGTCGCCGCCAGGCCAGCAAGCACCTCGACATGGCCGACATCGAAGGAGTGGTGGTCATCGGCGGAGATGGCTCCTTCCGTGGCGCTGACGTGCTCAGCCGGGAGGGCCACGTGCGTGTGGTCGGGATCCCGGGGACGATCGACAACGACCTGTCCGGCACGGACTTCACCCTCGGGTTCGACACCGCCGTCAACACCGCGCTGGAGTCGATCGACCGCATTCGCGACACCGCGGCCAGCCACGGCCGACTGTTCTTCGTGGAGGTGATGGGCCGGCGCAGCGGCTGGCTCGCCCTGTACGCCGGTCTGGCCGGCGGCGCGACGGAGGTGCTCGTGCCGGAGCGCCCGACCGATATCGCCCGGGTCCGCGAAGGGGTGCGGACGTCGTTCGCCATCGGCAAGCGCTTCTGTCTGGTGGTCGTCGCGGAGGGCGACGAGGCAGGCGGCGCGTACGGCATCGCTGACCGGGTGGCCGAGGGCCTGGACGTCGACTACCGGGTCTCGACCCTCGGCCACGTCCAGCGGGGCGGATCGCCCAGCATGCGTGACCGTGTCCTCGGCAGCGTCCTGGGGGACGCCGCGGTCACCGCCCAGGCCGAGGGCGCCAACCGCGTCATGGTCGGCGAGCGTCACGGGCAGGTCATCCGCTCGCCGCTGGAGCAGACCTGGACGAGCTTCGACCGCACGCCCCAGGACCTGCTGGCGCTCATGGACCGTCTGGCCCGCTAACCGAGCTCCTCGAGGCGGGCGAGCAGCTGCTCCTCGGACAGCGCGCCGAAGGTCACGGTGGACTCGCCGGTGGCGCCGTCCACGAACACCCAGGCGGGCTGCCCGATGATCCCGAACGCCCCCCACACCTGTCCCTCCTGGTCGATGGCGTGGCGCATCTGGTGGAGCCCGTGGCGATCGACGAAATCGTTGATGGCCGCATCCGTGTCACGGCTGGCCACGCCGATGATCTCGACGTCGCCGTCATAGTCCCGCGCAACCTGCGCGACCCCGGGGGCCTCCCCGTTGCACGTCGGTCACCACGGCGCCCAGAACCACAGCGCGAGGTCGCGCCCTGCCAGCTCAGCGCCGACGACCTGGCCGCCGCCCACCGCCGGCAGGGTGACGTCAAGGCCCTCGGCGAGCGGGGCGTCCCCCGGTGGGGCGGGCGCCTCCTCGGGGGGCACGCGCCCCTCCGGGTCGTCCTCGGCGGCCGGTGACGGGCTCGGTGTCTCCTGCGTCGCATCGGCTCCGGTGTCCTCGGCGATGTCCTCCGACGAGGTGGCGCAGCCGGCCGGCGCCAGCGCCAGCACCACCACCGCCAGCAGCGCCGCGAGCCGCGTGGCGGTCATGGCTGGACCACCTGGGGATCCGCGATGGCGTGCAGGAAGCCACCGCGGGTCCCGACGTAGATGGTGCCGCCCCACACGGCCGGGGTGGCCTCGACGCACCCGTCGAGCTGCACCGTCCACAGCTCGGGCGGCTCGACCGTGGTGTCGGCGACGTCGTAGGCGCGCATGGCGCCGCTGCAGTCGGACTGGATCAGCACGTCGTCGACGACCACGGGCGACTGCCAGACCGGTCCCGCCAGCTGTTTCTCCCACCGGATGGCACCGGTGGCACGATCCAGGGCGAGCAGTCGCCCACCGTCGGTCGGGACGTAGAGGACGTCGCGGTCCAGCGCCGGGGTCGCCCACACCCCCGCCCGAGGGGTCCCCCGGTCGTGCACCGACCACACCAGCGGGTCGTCGGGCCGGGTCGGGTCGAGCTTCATGATCTGGCCCACCGCCCGTCCCCGATCGGTGAACCGCTCCCACTGCGACGCCACGTAGAGCATGCCCTGATCGTCGGCGACGATCGTGGCGTCGGTGTCGTCGCCCGTCCAGAAGCGGAACACCCGCTCGGGGTCCACACCCTCGCGCAACCCCGTGATGTCCCAGCCCTGCACGAGGCCCCCCGAGTTGGCGAAGTACACCGTGTCGCCCACCACCGTGACGGAGCCCTCGATGGACATCATGTGGTCCCCGGTGGCCTCGAGCAGCTCGTCGTCCCAGCCCGGGGCGTTGAACACCACCTCGGGGTCGAGGGTCACCCGTCCGTCCTCGCCGTAGCCGCGCAGCAGGTGCACGACATGGAACTGGCTGTTCTCCCCGCCGACGAAGAGGTAGTCGTCGAGGATCAGCCCGGCGCCGTCCCAGTCGTTGTTCCACAGCGTCGGCGCCACGTCGAAGGCCCACAGGCTCCACAGCTCGCGCGGCTCGTCGCCGTCGATGGCGATGGCCCGGTAGTGGTTGTCCCGCGACCCGGTGTAGACGATGGGGAACCCGTCGGGGTCGACCGTCACCGACCCTTTGATGAGGTCACCGGTCGGGAAGCTCGGCAGGATCTGCTGGCCGGTGTCGGCGTCGACGAAGTGCACATGGCCATCGTATGCGCCGAACACCACCCACGTCCGACCGTCGCGCTCGAAGACCGCCGGCTGGCCGGTCCACCCCAACCCGCACCACTCACGGGTCTGCCCGCCTACCTCGGACTCCGAGCACATGGCCTCCCGCGGGTAGCGCCACACCGGCTCCGGGGCCGTCGGGACGGGGCCGGCGCCGTAGAAGGTCCGCGTCGGGTTGCCCCGGAAGGTGAGCAGCCCCCGCACCGCCGCGCCGTAGGGCGTCCCGACCGACGCCGGATCGACCCACCCCTCGAAGGGCGCCGGGGTGTCCTGCTCGCCCTCCGCGGCGCGCCCGGCGGGCTCCGGGGCGTCCCCGCCCGTCTCGTCCTCCTCGGCCGCATCGGCGGCCTCGTGGCCCCCGACGAGGTCCGTATCGGCGCTGGCAAGCATCTCCGGGGGTGCCGGCGGTGCCAGGCCGGCGTACAGGACCATCGCCACCGCACCGACGAACCCGCCCGCGAAGACGACCGTCAGCACCGCGGGCCCATGGCGAAGCCACGCCCATTCAGACGGCTTGAGGTGCTGTCCCCAGTGCATGCTGGTGGCCAGTGTAGGGGGCGATGACCCGCACCCGGGGGAGGGCACCCCTGCCGCGGGGGACCGGGGCGACCGTGGCCACCAGCCGGGCGGCCGGCCACCCGACGACGGTAGCGCCCGTGGCCTCTCGGGCACACTGGCGCCATGAGCGCGATACGACTGGGCAGCGGTGTGACCGTGCCCGAGGACGAGCTGGAGGTCGCCTTCACGCGTTCCGGCGGCCCGGGCGGCCAGCACGTGAACACCTCCTCGACCAAGGTGGAGCTGCGCTTCGACGTCGACGCCACCCGCCATCTCACCGAGGCGCAGAAGCGGCGCGTCCACGCCGCCCTCGGCAACCGGATCACCAAGGACGGCGTGCTCGTGCTCACCTCCTCCGAGCATCGCTCGCAGACGCGCAACCGCGATGCGGTGATCGCCCGCTTCACCACCCTGGTCGGTGACGCGCTACGTCCTCCGCGCCGGCGCCAGCGCACCCGCCCCACCCGCGCGTCCAAGGAGCGCCGGCTCGAGGCCAAGCGCCGACGATCCGACAAGAAGGCCCTGCGCCGCAACCCCGATGTGTGAGCCGTCCGACAGGCATCGTCCGAGCCTGGTGGGCATCGCCTGAGCCGGCGAGGGCTCGCGGGATTGTGGACCGGCAGCCCCAGTCTCGGTGCCCGCCACCGGTCGGCGACCGATGGTTTCCCGCGCCGGCGCGGGAAAGCTCGGGACCATCGGCGAGGGGGCATTGCCCCGGCGCCCGGGAGCGGGTCACCACCCGGCGCGCGCGTCGTGGAGGCCCGCCCGTGCTCGTCGTGGGGGCCCGCCCGTGCTCGCCGGTGGCCCGCCCCGCGCTCGTCGCACGTGCCCAGCGCTAGGGCCGCCGGCGCCGGCGGAGCCAGGCCACACCGGCGTCGTGCCAGGCGTCCAGGGGCTCGACCACCCCGCTGACCGCGTCGAGCATCTCCTCCAGTTCCCCCGTGGTGGCCGACACGGTCCGGGCGGCGGGGATCTGGGTGAGGGCCTCCTCGACCGCGTCCCGGCATGCCTGCCACGCCTCCTCCATCGCCGGGACCCGCCAGCCGTCCAGCTCGGTGGCCACGGCCGTGAGCTCGTCGCGCAGCAGGTCCAGGCCGACGGGGACCGGCGCGGGGTCGATGCGTCCCACCGGGAGGCAGCCGAGCAGCGCCTGGCGGGCGGACTCGACGCGCTCCGCCTGGGCCTGGAAGGCCGCCCACGCCGGCTGCAGGTCGGGCGGCATCGTCTTGCGTCTGGCGATCACGGATAGAGGGTAGCCACCGCGCCTGCGAGCGGGTTCGCCCGGGTGTGCGGTCTGACGCACCGTGGCGGTGCGGTCGACGACACACCGCGCTCGGGCAATCAGCGCTCCGTCGATGCGCCAGGCGCCCGGACTACACTGCGCCACCATGCCCACCATCGACCCGGCCGACCTGGCGCCGCGCGAGACCTACTTCCTGCTGACCAGCCTGGTGGTGCCCCGGCCGATCGCCTGGGTGTCGACGCTGGCCGAGACGGGTGTGGCCAACCTCGCGCCGCACAGCTACTACAACATCATCTCGTCGCACCCGCCGATCGTGCACTTCACCTCGAGCGGGGTGAAGGACACGTTGCGCAACGTCCGGGCGACGGGCGAGTTCGTCGTCAACGTCGTCAGCCGCGACCTGCTCGAGGCGATGAACGCCACGGCGGCCAACTTCCCGTCGGGCGAGGACGAGGCCGCGTGGGCGGGACTCGACACGCTGCCGTCGGACACCGTCGGACCGCGGCGGCTCGCCGCCGCCCGGGCGGCGCTGGAATGCCGGCTGCGCGAGGAGCTGGTCATGGGCAACGGCACGATGGTCTTCGGTGACGTCCTGCGCGTCCACGTCGCCGACGAGGTGTGGCGTGACGGGCGCGTGGCGCCCGACCTCCTGCAACCGGTCGGGCGGCTGTCGGGCAGCGGGTACACCCTGGTCGACGAGATCATCCACCTGGCCCGTCCGTCCTGGGACGACCTCCGGGATGCACCCGGAGGCTGAGGCCAGCGCTACGACCCGCAGCGGGAAGGGGCTGACCCGATGACACCACCCGACCTCGACCGCTACGCCCACGACGCGGTGCTCCGCGACGGCCGCACCGTCCACGTGCGGCCGATCCGCGCGGGCGACCTCGACGAGCTCCTGGCCATGTGGAGCCGCCTGTCGCCGGAGACCATCCGCATGCGGTTCTTCGCGCCGCGGTCCATGAGCGCCGCGCAGATGCGCTACTTCACCGACGTGGACTACGAGCGGCGGTTCGCGCTCGTCGCCGAATCCGCCGGGCGCATCGTCGGCGTCAGCCGGTTCGACCGTCTCGACGAGGATCCAGCCACGGCGGAGTTCGCCGTCCTGGTCGAGGACGCCGAGCAGGGCCGCGGCGTCGGCACTGCGCTGCTGCGCGCCCTCGTCGAGCCGGCGCAGGACCGCGGCGTGACCGGCTTCGTCGGCGACGTCCTGCGCGAGAACCGCCCCATGCTGGCGATGATGCGCGACGCCGGTTTCACCCCCGCCTTCGCCGACGAGGGCACCGTGGTACACACGCGCTTCTCGTCCATCCCCACCGAGCAGTTCCTGGCCACCGGCGACGAGCAGGACCGCACGGCGGCGGTCGCGGCGCTGTCCGCGGTCCTCGCACCGGCGTCCATCGCCGTCGCCGGGGCGAGCCGCGACCCCCGCAGCATCGGGGGCCTGGTCTTCGCGAACCTGCTGGCCGGCGGCTTCGCCGGTCCGGTCTACCCCGTCAACCCCGCGGCGCCGGTGGTGCAGTCGGTGGCGGCCTACCCCACCCTCACCGCCTGCCCCGCCGTCCCCGACCTCGTGCTCGTGTGCGTGCCCGCGCCGCACGTCACGGCAGTGGTGACCGAGGCGGCGCGCCTGGGCTGCAAGGCCGCGGTGATCGTGTCGGCCGGCTTCAACGAGGCGGGCCCCGAGGGTGCGGATCGCGAGCGGGCCCTGATGGAGGTCGTGCGGGCCTTCGGGCTGCGCATCGTGGGCCCCAACTGCATGGGCGTGCTGAACGCCGACGGCGACGTGCGGATGAACGCCACGTTCTCGACCGTCTTCCCCCCGCCGGGGCGGGTGGCGTTCTCCAGCCAGTCGGGCGCGCTCGGTCTCGCGATCCTGTCGGCGGCCAAGCGCCTCGGCCTCGGCCTGTCGAGCTTTGCCAGCGTGGGCAACAAGGCCGATCTCTCCGGCAACGACCTGCTGCAGTACTGGGAGAGCGACCCGAACACCGCGGTGATCCTGCTGTACCTCGAATCCTTCGGCAACCCCCGCAAGTTCGGCCGCATCGCGCGCCGGGTCGGCCGGCACAAGCCCATCGTGGCGGTCAAGTCGGGCCGGACGCAGGCGGGCGAGCGGGCAGCCTCCAGCCACACCGGTGCCCTGGCCGCCGGCGACGTGGCGGTCGAGGCGCTGTTCCGCCAAGCCGGGGTGATCCGCACGGAGAGCCTGGAGGAGCTGTTCGACGTGGCGACCGTCCTCGCGAACCAGCCGCTGCCCGCCGGCAACCGGGTCGCGATCCTCACCAACGGCGGCGGACCGGGCATCCTGGCCGCGGACGCCTGCGAGTCGGCCGGCTTGGCGGTGCCCGAGCTGGCGCCGGAGACCGTCGCGCGGCTCGCCGAGTTCCTGCCCCCCGAGGCGGGCATCCGCAACCCCGTCGACATGATCGCGTCGGCGAGCGCAGCCGACTACGGGCGCGCCATGCGGGTCCTCGCCGCGGACCCCGAGGTGGACAGCCTGCTCGTGATCTTCATCCCGCCGGTGGTGACCCAGCCCGACGACGTCGCCCGGGCGATGGCCGACGCGAAGGCGGCGATCGGGGACCTGCCCGTGCTGTCGGTCTTCATGAGCGAGGCCGGCGTCCCCGACGAGCTGGCCCAGGCATCCATCCCCTCCTTCGTCTTCCCCGAGGGCGCGGCCCGGGCGCTCGGCCGGGTGGCCCACTACGCACGCTGGCGGGCCGCCCCGCTCGGCAACGTCGTGGCCGTGGAGAACGCCGACGTCGCCGCGGCGCGCGCGGTCGTCGACGAGGCGCTGGCCGGGGGGCGCGCCGACGCGTGGCTGACCGCCGGCCAGGCCGAGCGCCTGCTGTCGGCCTTCGGGATCACGACCGCCGCGGCCAGGATCGCGCACACCCCCGAGGAGGCCGCCGCCGCGCAGGCCGCCATCGACGCGCCGGTGGCGGTGAAAGCGGCCGCGCCGATCCACAAGACCGAGCTCGGCGGTGTCCGCCTCGGGCTCGCCCGTCCCGAGCAGGTCGCCGATGCCGTCGCGGCGATGACCCGCGACCTCACCGCGGCCGGCCGCGCGGACGTGGCCGAGCACGGCTTCCTGGTCCAGGAGATGGTCGGCGACGGCGTGGAGATGGTCGTCGGCGTGAGCCACGACCGCACCTTCGGACCCATCCTCATGGCGGGGATGGGCGGGACCCTGGTGGAGCTGCTGCGCGACGTGAGCGTCCGGATCCATCCGCTGACCGACGCCGACGTCGACGACATGCTGACGAGCCTGCGCGGCTACCCGCTGCTCACCGGCTACCGGGGTTCGGACCCGGTCGACGTGGAGGCCCTGCGCGCGCTGCTGTTCCGGGTGTCGGCCATGGTCGAGGAGGTCCCCGAGGTCGACGAGCTCGACCTCAACCCCGTGTTCGTCCGCCGCCGCGGCGTCGCCGCGGTCGACGCCCGCGTGAAGCTGGCCCGCGACCACCGGCGCCCCCGGCACTGACGCGGTCCGGGCGCCCCCCTACGGGCGCGCCCGGTCCCGGGGGCGGGGACGTGACTCCTCCCCGCTGTCCCACTCCACCCAGTCCGACCACTCCTCGATCTCCTCGCCGGTCGGGTCGTCGGCCTCGGCCCGATCCAGGCCGTCGGCATCGTCGGGCACCCCCACGACCGAGAGCAGCCCGTCGTCGGCGGCGAAGGTCACCAGAGCCGCGCGCGACCAGCAGCTGTCCTCGTCGGGCAGCCAGGCGACCGCGCACGGCACACCGTCGAGGAAGGCGGCGGTGAGGAACGCCCCCGGCGAGCGCTCCCAGATCGCCTCGAGCTCCTCGCGGAGCACCGCGAGCCCGTCACCGGGCAGGTCGGGCGTCTCGATCTCGTCGTGGACCAGGGCGAGCAGCGCGTCGAGGTCGCGGGCGTTGAAGCCGTCGACGAACTCGTCGCGCAGGGCCGCCAGCTCGGGGTCGCCGTCGAGCACCGGGCGGTCCGCAGCATCCTCGTCGGGGGCCTCGTCCACGTCCGGGTCGGCGGACAACGGCTCGCCGGTGATCGACAGGTCCTCCTCGTCCGGTGTGGCGATCATGGCCTCCCCTCCTGCCGCGCTGGGCGCACCACCAGCATGACCGACGAGAGGCCGGCGCAAAAGAGGCTCTTCGCAACGATCCAGGGGTTCACCCGAGCGTCTCGCCGCGTCCTTGGCGCCCGGCGCGGAGACCGCGACCACTGCCGCCGGGGAAGTGGCCTGGCGAGGCGACCACCGCCAGGGTGGTGCACTGGCCCGGCCACGCGGCCGGCGAAGTGCCCCGGCCACGCCACCACCTCCACGGTGG
>JBBDQS010000018.1:21764-30376 GCA_040905805.1 Egibacteraceae bacterium
GCCACATGCAGCCGGCGCAAAAGAGGCGCGTCAGCGGTCCCGGCCGCGCTTGCGGGCCTCGAACAGCGCGTCGGTGGCGGCGTCGCGCTCGCCCTTGCGCTTGGGTCGGCGCCACCCCCGGCGGCGCAGCCAGTTCCGGGTGCGGGCCCAGTCCGCCCGTTCCAGGCGCAGCCGGCGCAACCCCACGTCCACCGGGGCGAGCATCAGGGCGAGCAGCGCCAGCCACGGCCAGAGGTCGCGGGCGGCCGCGCCCGCGGGCAGCCCCGCCGGATCGAAGACCGACGCCGGGTCGGGGTCGAGGGTGGCATCGGCGATGCGGACCACCTCGTCGAGCAGGGCCTCGTCGGGGTCACCGGCGGCGTACTCCGCGGAGTACGAGCGGATCGCCGTGGTGCTGGCGTGGGCGAGCTCCTCCTCGCCACGCCGCAGGGTGGCGGCCACCGCGTACACGCCCTCGCGGTCGCCGGGCACCTCGGTCTCGAACGTCGACAGGGAGGCGCGGTCGAGGACCACCTCCTGCCGGTCGCCGTCGGGACCGGTCACCGTCGCGACCGCGGTGACGTCGGCGGGCAGCGCATCGGTGATCTCCACGCCCACGCGCAGGCCTGTGGGCGTGGCCGTCGCGTCCAGGCCCATGCCCGCGCTGTCCTCGTCGGGGAACGTCTCCGCCACGGTCGTGGCCCAGAACCGGGCGAACCCCTCCCAGTCGATCCAGGCGGCCGACCACCGGGGCTGCACGTCGGAGGTCCACGCGACCGTCGAGCCCAAGCCGGCGCGCCACCGGGCGAGCAGCGGATCGCGCTCCTCGCCGATGGTCAGCAGGACCTCGGCCGCCGGCTTGGCGGTCGTGGCGAGGTAGCCCAGCAGCGGTGGGGTCGCGTGCAGCCCGTCGGTGACGGGGGCCAGACCGGCCACACGCGGATGGAACTCCCCTTCGGTCACGACCGGACGGGCGACCATGCGCACCTCCAGCGCCAGGATGTCGGGGATCGACAGCAGGTCGCGCCCGGGGTAGAAGCGCCCACCGCCGATGCTGGCGACCCGCCGCAGCTCCTCGAAGGCGCCTTCCCCCGTGCCAACCGTGGTCAGGGTGATGCCCGCCTCCCGCGCCTCCTCGGCCGCGTCGAACAGCGGCCCGTGGTCGTTGGTCCAGCCGTCGGTGAACAGCACGATGTGGCGCAGCCTCGCGTCGACGTCGCGCAGACCCGCGATGGCCTCACGCACGGCGCCGGCCATGTCCTGGCCGCCGCCGGGGTGCAGGCGCGCCAGGCCCTCGTCGATCGTGTCCTGGTCAGGCAGGTGCTGCAGGGGCAGCACCCACTCGGAGTCGGTGTCGAACGCGAGCACGCCGACCTGGTCCTGGGCTGCCAGCATCTCCATCGCGCGGGCGACCGCCTCGCTGCCGATCTCGGTCTTGACCACACCGCCCTCGGTCAGCTCCGCCCCCGCACCGACCGCCTCGGGACGGCAGTGGCAGGCCGCCATCGACCCGGAGGTGTCCACCACGAACGCCTGGGCCACCTCGGGCCGCCGCTGCGGGTCGGTGACCCTGGCGAAGACCGGCAGCAGCTCCTCCAGCGGCGTGTCGTCGTAGTCGCCGAGGCCGAACGAGTCCTCGCCGCCGACCGCGACGAGGCCGTGGCCGGCGTCGCGCACGAACGCGTCGAGGGCCGCCATCGCCTCGGCGCCCAGCGCGTCGGCCGGCACGTCGGCCAGCACGACGGTGTCGTAGGCCAGGAGCCCGTCGAGGGGGGGCAGGCTCGCGGCCACGTCGGTGCGCACGCCCCCGGCCCGCAGCGCCGAGACGAGCTCGGAGGCCAGGCCCTCGACGTGCTCGTGCACGAGGACCCGCGGCGGCCCGTCGACGCGGACCGCAGCGCGGCCGACCTCGTTCTCGGCCACCGACGAGCCGGGCGACGACACCCGGGCCTCGTAGCGGATCGCGGCCTGCTCGTCCTCCTCGGCGGCCTGCTGGGGCACCGTGACCTCCGTCACGCCGGGCTCCAGGTCGAGCGTGCGACGGTCCACCTCGCGGTCGTCGGCGGTCACCGTGAGGCTCGCCGCCACCGGCTCGTCGCCGGTGTTGCGCACGGACACGGTCACGTCGTACTCGTCACCGCGGCGGACGCGGGCCGGCGTGGACACCTCCTCGACCAGCACGTCGGCGGCCGGCGCACCGTCGAGGCGGACGATCGCCAGGCCGACCCCGGCGTCGGTCAGCTCGCGCACCGCTCCGGGCAGGTCGCCCTGGGTGGGCTGCGCGTCGGTCACCAGCACGACCCGCCGGCGGTTGTCGCTGCCGGCGGCGCCCTGGCCCAGGCGCACCGCCCTGGCCAGGTCGGTGGCGGAGCGGTCCACCACGGCGGCCGGGTCGACCGGCGGCGGGTCGTGGCGCAGGCCGTGCTCCAGGCTGGCGTCGCGGCCGAACACGGCGAGGGCGGCCCGGTCCCCGGCCCCGGCGGCGGCCAACGCCTCCTCCACGTACGCCCGCGCGCCCGCGGCGGCGGCCGGCGTCACCGAGTCGGACACGTCGAGCAGGAACACCACGTCGACGTGGCGACCCCCCGCCTCCCAGCGGGGACCGGCGAGCGCCAGCACCAGCAGCGCGACGCTGCCCGCCCGCAGCCACGTCGCCCAGCGGTGCTGGCGGCTGGGATCCCACGCGACGGTCCCCCGGCGTCGCCGGGTGAGCCACACGACGCCCGCGGCCAAGGGCAGGGCGAGCAGCCACAGCGGGGCGTCCCAGCTCACGACCGGGCCCTCGCGAGCCGCCGGCCCCGGCGGGCGGCCAGCCAGCGTCGGCCCGACCGCACCGGTCGGACCCCGTGCGTGGACGCCCACTCGGCGAGCAGCAGGCCCAGCACCGCGACGAGGATCCCGGCCCCGAGGACCCGCCGGCCGGGCGCAGCGCGCAGCGCCGTGGGATCCTCCCCCGCCTCCCTGGCCTCCCGCGCCGCACGGGCCGGCGCCGGCCGCTCGCGGGACAGGTCGCCCTGCCCGGCCGGGGCGTTCACCGCGATCGGGGTGCCCGCCACCACGCCGTCGCGCCCAACGTAGGAGACCTGCCAGACGCCCACCTCGTCGACCGGCAGCAGGGGCCGGTCGGCATCCATCCGTCGCTCGTCGCCGCTGGGCGCCTGCACGACGACCGCGGTGGCGCCCGCGGTCGTCGGCAGCCGGACTTCGTCACCGGCCACGGACGGCACCTCGGCGGGGGACTCGGTCAGCCACGAGACCGCGTTGGCGACCAGCACGGGCCAGGCGACCTGCAGGGGCAGGGTGCTGTCGGCCACGGCGAAGGACAGGTAGGCCACGGGGACCCCATCCAGGCGACCGGCGAGCACCAGGGGACCGGCAGGTCCCCCCGCCAGGGCGGCGAGCTCGGGGGCGGCGATGTGCTGCGAGGCGGCGATGGCGACGCCGGACAGGTCGACCTGGTCGAGCAGCTCGTGCCCGGGGTCCTGGAAGGTCACGTTCGGCCGGTCGTCCGAGCCCGCCACGCTGACCCCGGTGGGGGGCACCGTCGGGGCCAGGTACAGCGTCGGGGCGGGGGGGATGGGGGCGGCGGGGATGCGGTCGACGACCAGCAGGTCGATGCCGGCGAGATCGTCGGGCACGCCGGGCGCCGTGCGCACCTCGACCCCCTCGACCGCGCGCAGCGCGTGCTCGACGAACAGGTTGCCGGGGCCGGCGACCAGCACGGTGACGTCCCCGGTCGCGGCGAGCACCGCCCAGGCCCGGTCGTCGGCGCCCAGCGCGTCCTCGGCCGGCGCCCCGGTCGGCCCGGTCCCGACGGGCGCCACCGCCGCCTCGACGATGCCCGCGCCGCGGTGGGGCACGGTCAGGACGAGGTCCTCGGTCCCGCGGGGGCCCAACGAGACCTCCTGCTCGACGGCCACCTCGCCGGCCACGGCCACGCTCACCCGCGCCCGGGCGGCCAGCTGCCCGAAGTTGCGGACCTGGACGAACGCGTCGGCGCGTGACCCGCCGGCCGGCACGGCCTGCAGCCGGGTGACGGCCAGGTTCGCCCGGTCGGTGCCGACGGCCTCCACCCGCAGGTCCGCGGGTGCGGCTTCCAGCGCGGGGGCCTCCAGCACGCCGTCGGTCAGCACCGTGGTGGTGGTCGCCTCCCCGGGCCGGTGCAGCGACGCGGCCAGGGTCAGCGCGGCGGCCATGTCGCCGGGGGCGGGCGTGGCGCGCAGGCGCTCCAGCGCGGTGCGCAGGGCCCGGCCGTCCGACGAGGCCGACGCCAGGATCTGCGGGCGCGGGCCGGCCTCGACGACCGACATGGCCTGGCCGGGGCCCACGGCCGCGACGAGCTCGCGGGCGCGGTCTCGCGCCAGGTCGAAGCGGGTGACACCGTCCTCGTCGGCCAGCATCGATCCGGACGCGTCGACCACCACCACGGTGTGGTCGCCCAGCGCGAACTCGGCGGGCAGGCTCGGGCGAGCGAGCGCCAGGGCCCCGACCAGGATGGCCGCCAGCACGAACCAGAACGTGCGGTCGGGACGGAAGCGCTGCCACGGGACGGCGGCCGCCACCGAGCGGTCGGTGCGTGCCCACAGGTAGGTGGCGGCCACCTCGCGACGGGGCCGGCGCGATCGCAGCACGTACCACAGGGCCAACGGCACGGCCAGCGCCGCCGCCGCCAGTCCCAGCGGCGCGGTGAGGTTCACCGCAGCACCTGCAGCCGGGTGAGGGTCACCGCCAGGAAGTCCTCGATCGGCTCGTCGTCGAGGTGGCGGGCGTAGACCACCCCGCGCCCGGTGGCGGCGCGCTCCACCTCGTCGAGCCAGGTGTCGCGGGCGCGGGCATAGTCGTCCAGGGCCCGCTCACCCACCGCGACCTCGACCTCCGCGCCGGTCTCGACGTCGACCAGGCGCAGGTCACCGCGCACCTCGGGTTCCATGTCGGCCCGCCCCAGCAGGTGCACGAGGATCCCCTCGCCGCCCGCCAGCTCGGTCACGACGTCCTCCCAGCCGTCGAAGAGCAGGTCGCTGACCAGCACCACCGGCCCCCGGGGCCCCTCCGCCCTGGCGCGGCGCACGCCGGCCCCCACGTCGGCGGCGCCGGCCGGGCCGGCGCCGACCAGCCGCAGCTGGGCCTGGGCCAGCCCCCGCGCCCCCCGCAGCCAGGGCCCGGCGTCGGTGTCAGCCCCGGCGAGCAGCACGCGCACCCGGTCGCCGCCGCCCAGCGCAACGGTGGCCAGTCCGGCCCCGACGGCGCGCAGCGCGCCGGTCTTGCCGCCGAACCCCATCGAGGCGGAGGTGTCCACGACGATCCGCAGCGCTGCCTCGTACTCGGCCTCGTAGCGCTTGGTGAGCAGCCGCCCGAGGCGGGCGTAGGCCTGCGCGTCCACCCAGCGGGGGTCGTCGCCGGGGACGTAGGCGCGGTAGTCGGCGAAGTCCAGCGACGTGCCGTGGCGCCGGGACACGTGCGCCCCGGTGTAGCGGCCCGTGACGGGGCGGTGGGTCACGAACCGCAGACGCCTCAGGCGACCGACCACCGCAGGGTCGAGCAGGGTGCTCATCCCGCGCCCCGTAGTGGCGCAGCGGGCACGGGGACGGCCACGAGCACCGCGTCGAGGACGTCATCGGCGTCCACACCGGCGGCCAGGGCCTCGTAGCCGAGCACCAGGCGGTGGCGCAGGCAGGGGCCCGCCACCGCGCGGACGTCCTCGACGCTGGCGTGCAACCGCCCGGCGAGCAGCGCCGTGGTCTTGGCGAGCAGCACCACCGCCTGCGCGCCCCGCGGCGACGCACCGTGATGGACGTAGCGGCGCACCGGCTCCGCCGCCGCCCGGTCGGGGTGGGTGGCCTGCACGAGGTCGACGGCGTGGCGGGTGACGTGCTCGGCCATCGGCACCTCGCGCACCAGGCGGGCAGCGGCCAGGAGGTCCGCGGCGCCGGCGACCGCGACGGGTTCGGTGTCCACCGTGCCGGTCGTGCGGTCGAGGATCGCCATGAGGTCCTCGCTGGACGGCAGCTCCACGATGATCTTCACCAGGAAGCGGTCGAGCTGCGCCTCGGGCAGGGGATAGGTGCCCTCCATCTCGATGGGGTTCTGCGTCGCCAGCACGCAGAACGGCGCCGGCAGGTCCCGGGTCACGCCGCTGACCGTGACGCGCCGCTCGGCCATGGCCTCCAGCAGCGCGGACTGGGTCTTCGGGGTCGCGCGGTTGACCTCGTCGGCCAGCAGCAGCTGGGTGAAGACCGGCCCGGGCTGGAACGACGGGGCGACCCCGTCGCCCAGCACGGTCGTGCCCACGATGTCGGCGGGCATGAGGTCGGGGGTGCACTGCACGCGGGCGAACTCCAGGGACAGCGACCGGGCCAGCGCGCGCACCAGGACGGTCTTGCCCAGGCCGGGCACGCCCTCCAAGAGCAGGTGGCCACCCGCCAGGAGGCCGGCCAGGACGCTGCGCACCAGCGTCTGCTGTCCCACGATGACCCGGCGGACCTGCTCCTCAACCTGGTCGGCCAGGCGACTGAAGTCCTCTGGTGACATCTGCTCGGTGGGTGGGGACACGGTCAGCCTCTCACGTGGTCGTGTGGTCGTGGGTCGTGTGGTCACGAGGGCCCGCGGCCAGCGCCGAGGGCGTCGAAGTAGTCGCGGACGGTGCCGCGCAGCCGGACGGGGTAGCCGTCACGCTCGATAGCCCGGATGGCGGCGTCGCGGTAGGCGCCCAGCACCTGGCGGTAGGGCACCCGCGGCGCCGATTCCGTTCCCCGCCCAGGGGCGCGGCCCTGGTCGATCTCACCGCCGTCCCCGTCCGGGCGGCCGGGCAGCCGCAGGTCGTCGCCGTCGGTGTCGGGACGACGCGGTGGGTCATACACCCCCTCCTCGTCAAGGCGGCTGTCGTCCGGGCCGGTGTCGCCGTCCCCATCGCCCGCACCGCCACCGGTCCGGCCCGTGCCCTCGCGCTGGCCGCCGTCTCGCACCGGGCCGGAGGGGTCACCGCCGCCCCCGCCACCCCCGTCGCCGCTGCCGTCGCCGTCGCCATCGCCGTCGCCGTCGCCGTCGCCGCTGCCGTCGCCATCGCCATCGCCATCGCCTTGGCCGTCCCCGTTCCCGTCCCCATCGCCGTCCCCGTCGCCGCTGCCGTCCGCATCGCCGCGCAGGCGACGCTCCGCCTCGGCCAGCGCAGCCTCGGCGCGGGCGAGGGCGTCCTGCTCGACGAGGTCGCCCTGCGCCGCGCCAGCCGCCGCCGCTGCCTCGTCCACGTCTGCCGCTGCTCCCTGCGGGTCGGCGGCGGCGGCCACCGCCGCCGCCTGCTCGAGCGCCCCGGCCACCTCCGGTGCTCCCGGCAACGCGGCGGCGAGCTCGCCCAGGCGCTGTGCCAGGTCACCCAGGTCGTCACCGCCGACCTCGCCGTCCCCCAGCGCCTCGGCGAGCGCGGCGAGCTGCTCCTCGGGGGTGTCCCCCGCGGCCAGCGCCTCGCGCTCCAGCTCGCGGGTGAGACCCGCCAGGGCGGTGCGCCGGGCGGCGACGTCGTCGTCGAGGCGGCCGGCGAGGTCCGTGCGCTCCTGACCCACCTCGGCCAGGGCCTCCTCCAGGGCGGCGTCCTCCAGCGCGTCGGCCAGGGCCTCGAGCCGCCCGGCCAGCTCCGGCGCCGGCTCGGGCTGCGCCCGCAGCTCGGCGCCGACCGTTCGCAGCCGGTCCGCCTCGGCCTCGGCGACGGCCTCGCGTGCAGCCTGGCGCGCCCGCAGCTCGTCCTGGGGGTTGGGCACGGCGGCCAGCGTCGTCGCGGCGAGCGCCAGCCCGGCAGCGACGCCCAGGAGCCGCACGGGCACCCGCGGGCGCTGCGGGAACCCGTGGATCCCCGCGGCAGCCTCCTCGGCACGGGCGGCCTGCAGCGGCGCCAACCGGCTGCCCGCCGCGCCGCGGAACGCCACCGCGGTGGCGAACGTGTCCGCCGTGTCGAGCCAGCGGTCGGCAGCGCGGGCCGCCCAGACCGCGGGGATGCGCACGGCAGCGGCCGCGGCGCCGGCCACGACCGTCGCGGCCACCGCCAGCACGGCGACCGCCGGCACGGTGGCGGGCGGGGCCACGACGCGACCGAGCGCGATCCAGGCCAGCGCCACGACCGCGGCCCCGACCGCGCCACGCCCACCGGCGGCCAGCGCCCGGTTCAGCCGCATCCGCCGGCGGGCACGCCCGACCAGCCGGTCCACGTGCGCGCTCACGATGGCGCCGCCTCGCTCGCCTCGCGGGCCCGCCGGGACGCCCGCCTGGCCCCGCGTTGGTGTGCGGTGGTGCCCCCCGTGCGCAGGCGCCGGGTCGCCACCACCAGGCCGGACAGCCCCAGACCCGCGTGCAGGCCGAGAACCCAGCGCCAGAGGCCCCGGCCCGATCCGGGCTCGGGCTGGGGCTGGAGGCCCGGCCCCACCACGCCTGGCCCGCGCTCCACCAGCGCGTCTGCCTCGACGTCTACCGGGCCGTCTGCCGGGCCGTCAAAATACGGCTCGGCGGGCTCGGGCAGCGCTGGCATGGGCTCGGGCTCGGCCCTGTCCGGTGGCGGCGCCGGATCCGCACGGGGGGCGGGCATGGTGTCCGGCGGCGGCGGCGGCGGCGGCGGCGGCGGCGGCGGCGGCGGCGGCGGCGGCGGCGGC
>JBBDQS010000018.1:30476-43731 GCA_040905805.1 Egibacteraceae bacterium
GCCGAGGGCTCGGGCGGAGGCGGCGGCATGGGCATCGGCCGCTCGATGAACCGCTGATCCACCACCCCGGGGCCCACGGCGCCACCGGCGAAGCGGTCGCGTCGGCTGGGCAGCACGGAGGCCACGCCGGTCAGCGGCAGGGGCAGGCCGCCCATCCCGACACCGGGCGTGTCCGGGTCGACGACCGCGTCGGCCAGGCCGACGAAGGGGTTCAGGTGCAGCGCCGCGGGCGTGACCACGGCGCGGCCGGTCGTGGTGCGCGCCACCAGCTCCACGCCTGAGAGGAACAGGGTGCCGCCGGTGAGCGCCAGCACCGTGGCGTAGGTCAGCACGATCGAGGTGGTGGTCCGCCGGGTCACCGACGAGATCCCGAGGGCGATGGCCGCCACGCACAGGCCGACCGCGGCGATGAAGCCCACGCCGCGCAGCAGCTCGCCGACCGTCACACCGCCGAGGAAGAAGGCTGCGGCCCCCACCGGCAGGGCCGCCACGATCAGCACCAGGATCCAGGCGACCGCCGCGCCGAGCTTGCCGAGCACGATCTGGCGGGGGCGCAGCAGGGTGGCCTGCAGCAGCGGCAGCGTGCGCCGTTCGCGCTCCCCCGACAGCTGTGCGGCGGCGTAGCCGGGGGCGACGAACAAGACCAGCACGAGCACCAGCAGCAGCAGGCTCTCCAGCAGGAACCGCCCGAGCAGCGGACCGGCCATCACCCCGCCGTCGCCGAACGGCCCGAGCTGGGCGGCGAGCACGGAGATGCCCGCCCGGTACAGCAGGTACAGCACGAGGCTCAGCAACGCCAGGTAGGCGGTCAGGGTCGTGAGCGCGCGCGAGGAGCGCCAGCGCTCGATGAGCTCGCGCTGGAGCACCGGGTTGACCGGTCCCAGCAGCCGCCTCAGCCGGCCTCGCTCGCGGATGGCGCCACCTCCTCGGTCACGGACAGGAACAGGCGCTCGAGCCCACCGCGCTGATCGCTGAGCTCGGCGACGCGCAGACCGCGCCCGACCAGGGCGGCCAGGACCGAGGCGACGGCATCGTCACCGCCGGGGACCTCGATGCGCACCACCGCGCCGTCGACGCGCGCCGAGGCCGCTCCCGCCTCCAGCGCCACACCGACCGCGCGCTCCAGCTCGTCGGTGCCGCCGAGCACCCGGGCGGCCACCGTGGCCCCCCCGCCGGCCGCACGGCGCAGGTCGTCCGGGGTGCCCTGCGCGAGCATCTCGCCGTCCCGCATGATGCCGATGCGGTCGCAGAGCTCACCGAGCTCGGAGAGGATGTGCGAGCTGATCAGCACCGTCTTGCCCTGGCGGCCGAGCTCCAGCAGGATCTCGCGCACGTCCACCCGCGCCCGGGGATCAAGGCCCGAGGCCGGCTCGTCCAGGATCAGCAGAGCGGGGTCGTGGACCAGGGTGCGGGCCAGACCCAGCCGCTGCTGCATCCCCCGCGACAGGCCCGACACGTCGGTGTGGCGCTTGTGGCCCAGGTCGGTGAGCTCCAGGAGATCGTCGACGCGGCGGCGTCGCGCCACCGCCTGCAGGCGGAACGCCGCCGCGAAGAAGTCCAGGTACTCGGCACACGTGAGCCCCTCGTAGACCCCGAAGAAGTCCGGCATGTAGCCGACCAGCCGCCGGACCGCGGTCGGCTCGGTGACCGGGTCGCGGCCGAAGACGGCCAGGGTGCCCTCGTCGGGGGTGAGCAGCGTCGCCAGCGCGAGCATCGTCGTGGTCTTGCCGGCACCGTTGGGGCCGAGCAGGCCGAACACCGCCCCCGGCGGGACGTCGAGGTCGAGCCGGTTGACCGCGTGCACCGGCCCGTAGCGCTTGATCAGCCCGCGGATGCGCACCGCGGCGTGCCCGTCGGTCCCGGGCGTGGGCGTCGGCGTCGGCGGGGCCGTCACGAGCCCTCCTCCACGGCCAGGCCCATCTGCGAGTAGTGCAGGGGATGCAGCGGGCCGCCCACCCGGACGAAGACCTCGCCGAGCGGGCTCACGTACTCCGCCGGTGCGCCACCCCCGTCGACCAGCGCGTCATCCAGGGGACGCCACTGGCGTTCGCCGCGCTGCCACAGCGACAGCTCCGGGCCCTCGTGGCCCGGTCCGAAGACGTCCGGCGTCCGCAGGTCCGGACGCACCACGGCCCCGATGCCGGCGGGCGGGACCCGGAAGCGCAGGATCGCCGGTCCGGGGCCCTCCACGGTCATCGGCGCCGGCCGGTAGGCGTCCGGACCGGCGTCCACCAGCTCCCGGTCCACGCTGTGCAGCCTGGGCGACCCGGTGGCCCGCACCGCCACCGCGACGTAGCCCCCGAGGTCGGAGGGGGCCCGCTCGTCGATCCTGACCCCGGTGGCGCTCGTGGCGGTGGTGCCGACCGCCCACACCAGGCCGGGGTCGCCATCCAGCTCGTCGGCGAGGACCGACGCGAGCGCCAGCGGCCCCTGCTGGGGGGCTCCCGGCATCGGCGGCGGCGGGAGCGGGCCACCCATGAAGTCGGCGACGGGCAGGTGGTCGCCCTCCAATGTCACGGTGCGGGCCTCGCCGGGCTCCAGCGCACCGATCCGGGTTGACGCCGTCGCGGCGCGGACCGTGACGTCGGAGACGGCCTCGGCGGCCACGTTGGTGACGGTGACCGTCAGGCCTGCGCCCGTCCCCTCGGCCTCGACCCGCATGGGGGCCGGCACGTCGACCGTCCGGCGCGCCACGATCCCCCCGGGCTGCAGGGCGGGCAGGTCCAGGTCGGCCCGCAGGCCGTCGACGCGCTGCACCACGGCGGGCTGCGAGACGCCCTCGGTGCGCACCTCCCACCCGCCGTCGGGCAAGGCCAGCTCCCGCCGGCCGGGGGTGGGGGCCCGCACGACCGCCACCACCGACTCGGTGGCGGTGCCGTCCACCCAGGCGGTGGCCGACCCGGCGAAGCCCACCGGCGGTTGGCTCCCGGTCGCCCCCAGCCAGCCCGCGGCGGTGAACACCACGGTGACCGCCGGCACGGTGACCCACGCCAGCTCGCGCCGGCCGAACCGCGCCAGCACCACCCCGTTCACGGGACCGACCACGAGGATGTAGGCGACCAGGAAGACCGCCAGCCAGGGCAACGTCGGCACGCCCGAGGATCCCGCGCCCAGCACCGATCCCACCGCGCCGCCGATCAGGTGCTCCTCGCCCGACGCGTGCGTGGGGCGTGGCTCGATCAACGCCGACCACAGCGCCGACGAGCCCCCGAGGGCGCCCTCACCCGGGCCCGCCGTGGTGGTCGCCACCCGTCCGCGCCCGGCGGGCACCACCACGGCGGCCGCCGCATCGGTCCCGGCGTCGTCGGTGACCGCCGCTGCGGGCAGCGTCCAGGCCCCTGCTTCCAGGTCCCACGGCAGGGCGAGGTCGGCGGGGACCGGCGCGACCACCACGAGGTCCAGGCCCGCGGCCACCGCCGCCGCGACGTTGCGCAGACCGTCCTCGGACAGCGCCGCCAGCGCGCGTCCGTCGGCCACCAGACCGCTCAGCGGCGCCAGCGCGCCGGCCGAGAGCTCCGCCCACTCCGCGTCCACCGCGACCCAGCTGGCGCTGACCCCCAACACCTCCGACCGCACGGGCGGCGGACCCGACGGCACCCCGCCGAGCACGCCGGCCAGGAAGTCGCCGTCGTCACGGCCGGGCGGAACCCGCACGGTCACCGGGTCGCCCGCGCCCTGGTCGACGGACGCGACGACCCCACCCCGGGGCAGCACGAACCGGTAGGCGTTGCGCGCCCCCACCGTCACCTCGATGTCACGTTCCTCGGCCACCACCCCCCGGGGGCCGGACACCTCGACCGTCACCGTGCCCGCCACCGCACGGTCGGGCTGCACGATGACGGTGACGGGCATCCAGGCGCCGGCACCCGTGCGGCCCCCGTAGCCGACCTCCACCTCCAGGCCCAGCCCGGAGTCGACGTCCTGGTCCTGGGCCGCGGCGGGCGCAGCCGGCCACGCGAGGGCGGCCAGGACCAGGCCGAGCACCGCGAGCACGAGCACCGCGAGCACGAGCACCGCGAGCACCGACCCGCGGTCGCGATCCGCCTCAGAAGGAGCGCAGGGTGGCCTCACCGAGCACCTCCCCGGCGTCGTCCATGAAGGTCACCGTGGTGGCGCTGCCCATCCCGCCCCCGTCGAACCCGCCGCCGAAGCCCCCTTGCGCCCGAAAGCGCCAGGTGATGGGCACGGCACGGCCCTGCGGCACCGGATAGGCCAGGTGGTAGCGGCCGCGATCCTGCAGGACCCACCGCGCCCCCTCGGGGGCCATGACCGCGCCCTCCGCGGTCCCGAGCCCGTCCTGGTCACAGCAGCTCGCCCCCGTCGCGCCCTCCATCGGCTGGTCGGCCGGGACCGTCCCCCCACCGCTCTCGAGCCACCCGCCCCCCTGCCACCGCGCCGTGCAGGTCGCCCGCGCCCGCCCGGCGCCACCCTCGCCCTCGGCGAACAGGCTGGACGCCCCGACCAGGGAGACGTGCACCGCGTCCGGGGTGAGCAGCACTGTCTCGAAGTCGGGCTCGTCGTCGAAGTCCGCGCGCAGCCACTCGCAGCCCACACCGTCGGGCATGTCCTCCACGAGCCGGGCGCCCACGACCGGCCCGTCGACCGCTGCGGCGACCGCGTCGGGCACCTCCCCGAGCTCCAGCCCGCCGGCGAGCGTCTCGGGCACCGCTTCCTCGACGGGCTCGGGCCCCGGCGCCCCTCGTGTCGCGGGGCCCGCACCGATCCGCGCCCATCCGACGACCCCCCCGGCGACCAGCACGGCGATGGCGACCACGAGCCCGCAGGCCACGAGCCCGCTGCCTCGTCGGGGGCCGTCTCCCCCCAGCTGCTCGTCGGCCATGCCAAAACCCCGCGTCTCGCTCTAAGGAGAGCGCTGCAGATCCTACCGAACAAGGACGCCCCGCAGGGCCGAAGGGTTCCACGTTCCCCCTGGCCGCGTTTCGGTTCCCGGTCACTCTGTCCTATGGTCAATGGCCATGACTGACTTCCTGACACAGCTGAGTCGAAAGGTGCTCGTCGTCGACGGCGCGATGGGCACCTCCATCCAGGAGCGCGACCTCACCCTCGACGACTTCGAGGGTCTGGAGGGCTGCAACGAGGTGCTGGTGCGCACCCGCCCCGACGTGATCCGGGCGATCCACGACGAGTTCCTCGCCGTGGGCTGCGACGCGCTGGAGACCGACACGTTCGGCGGCGCGCCGTGGGTGCTCGCCGACTACGAGCTGGACGACCAGACCGAGCAGCTCAACGAGACCGCGGCGCGCATCGCCCGCGAGGCGGCAGACGCCGCCGGCGGCGACCCGCGGTTCGTGCTCGGCTCGATCGGGCCGGGGACGCGCTCGCCGACCCTCTCCCTCGGCAAGGGCGCCCGCGACGGGCAGCCCGCCGCCAAGGACTTCATCGACTACGACACGATGGTGCCCGGCTACATCCGCCAGGCCCGGGGGCTGCTCGCCGGCGGCGTGGACGTCCTGATCGTCGAGACGGTCTTCGACCTGCTGCAGGGCAAGGCCGCGATCTGGGGCTGCCACGAGGCCATGCGCGCCGAGAACCGCACGGTGCCGATCATCGTGTCGGTCACGATCGAGGCCAACATCAACACCATGCTGCTCGGCAGCGAGATCGGTGCGGCGCTGGTCGCCCTCGACCCGCTCGGGGTCGACATGATCGGCCTGAACTGCGCCACCGGCCCCGAGGACATGCGCGAGCACGTGCGCTACCTGTCGGAGACCTCGTCCAAGCCCATCAACGTGGTCCCCAACGCCGGCATCCCCGCGATGGTCGACGGGGAGGCCGCCTACCCTCTCGACGAGGCGACGCTCGCCGAAGCGCACCGCGAGTTCGTCACCGACTTCGGCGTCCAGCTCGTCGGCGGGTGCTGCGGGACGACACCGGCCCACATGGCCGCGGTCGTCGAGGCGGTCGAGGGGCTCATGCCGGCGTCACGCCAGCCGACCCTCGAGCCCAGCGTCGCGTCGCTGTACGCGCCGGTGACCCTGACCCAGGACGCGAGCACCTTCCTGATCGGCGAGCGGCTCAACGCCAACGGGTCGCGCAAGTTCCGTGACCTGCTGCTCGACGAGGACTGGGAGGCCGTCACCCAGCTGGGCCGCGAGCAGGTGCGCGAGGGCGCCCACGCCCTCGACGTCTGCATCGACTACGTCGGTCGCGACGGCGTGACCGACATGGTCGAGGTCGTCGACCGGCTCGCCACCCAGTCCACGCTGCCGCTGGTGATCGACTCGACCGAGCTCGACGTCGTGTCCGCCGCGCTGCGCCGCCTGGGCGGGCGCTGCATCATCAACTCGGTCAACCTGGAGGACGGGCGCACCAAGGCCGACGTGCTCTTCCCGCTCGCGAAGCAGTTCGGCGCCGCGCTGATCGCGCTGGCCATCGACGAGCAGGGCCAGGCCCGCACCGCCGACTGGAAGGTCGACGTGTGCAAGCAGATCGCGAAGATCGCCATCGAGGACTACGGCCTGACCAACGGCGACCTGGTCTTCGACACGCTGACGTTCCCGCTCGGCTCCGGGCAGGAGGACCTGCGCAACGACGGCCTGGCGACCCTGGAGGCCATCGAGCGGGTGAAGGCCGAGATCCCCGGCTGCCACACGGTGCTCGGCGTGTCCAACGTGTCGTTCGGCCTGTCGCCGGCGGCCCGTCAGGCGCTGAACTCCGTGTTCCTGCACATGGCGGGTCAGCGCGGCCTGGACGCCGCGATCGTCCACGCCGGCAAGATCCTGCCCCTGCACAAGATCGACGACGACGTCCGCCAGATCTGCGTCGACCTCATCGAGGACAACCGCCGCCCGCCGGCGCCCGCCGACGACGCCGGCAAGGAGTACGACCCGCTGCACGCGCTGATGGCCCAGTTCGAGGGGGCCACCGAGACCAAGGCCAGCGCCGAGGAGCTCGCCGCTCTGCCCCTGACCGAGCGCCTGGAACGCCGCATCATCGACGGCGACCGCGACGGCCTCGGTGACGACCTGGACGCCGCGATGGCCGAGGGCATCGAGCCCCTGGCAATCATCAACACCCACCTGCTGGCCGGGATGAAGGTCGTCGGTGACCTGTTCGGCTCCGGCCAGATGCAGCTGCCCTTCGTGCTGCAGTCCGCCGAGTGCATGAAGGCCGCCGTCGCCCACCTGGAGCCCCACATGGAGGCCAACGACGACGGCGGCAAGGCGCGGATCGTGCTGGCCACGGTCAAGGGCGACGTGCACGACATCGGCAAGAACCTCGTCGACATCATCCTCACCAACAACGGCTACGAGGTGCGCAACATCGGCATCAAGCAGCCGGTCGACGCGATCATCGCCGCGGCCGAGGACTTCCGCGCGGACGCGATCGGCCTGTCGGGCCTGCTGGTCAAGTCCACGGTGGTCATGCGCGACGACCTGACCGAGCTCGAACGCCGCGGCCTGGCCCACTACCCCGTGCTGCTGGGCGGGGCGGCCCTGACCCGCCCGTACGTGGAGACCGACCTGCGGGGCCTGTACGACGGTCCGCTGTTCTACTGCAAGGACGCCTTCGCCGGCCTGAAGACCATGGACGAGCTCGCCGACCTCAAGCAGGAGGGCGCGGGCTACCCGCAGGACTGGGGCACCATCCCCGCCGAGCGCCCCGTGCGTCGGGGGGAGACCGAGGCCCCCGACCCCGAGCAGCGCGAACGCGACCGGCGGTCCACCAAGCGCTCGGACGTGGCCACCGACGTGCCCGTGCCGACGCCACCGTTCTGGGGGTCGCGGGTCGTGCGCGGCCTCCCCCTGGACGAGGTCGCCGGCTACCTGAACCGGCGGGCGCTGTTCCGCAACCAGTGGGGGTTCGGGGCCGGCGACACCGAGACCGCCGAGGCGGCCCTGCGCGAGACGCTGGCCACGGCGCGCGCCGAGCACCTGCTGGCCCCCCAGGTCGTCTACGGGTACTGGGCCTGCAACGCCGACGGCAACGACGTCGTCGTCTACGAGGACCCCGACACGGACGCCGAGGCGGTGCGGTTCACCTTCCCCCGCCAGCGCAAGGGCCGCCGGCTCTGCCTCGCCGACTTCTTCCGGCCGGTGGAGTCGGGCACCCGCGACGTGCTCGCCCTGCAGGTGGTGACCATGGGCCCGCGGGTCACCGAGCGGGCCGGCGAGCTGTTCGCCGCCGACCGCTACACCGACTACCTGTACCTGCACGGCCTCGGCGTGGAGATGGCCGAGGCCCTGGCCGAGCTGTGGCACCAGCGGGTGCGTCGCGAGCTCGGCATCGCCGACGACGACGCCGACACCGTCGAGGAGCTCTTCAAGCAGGGCTACCAGGGGTCGCGCTACTCCTTCGGCTACGCCGCCTGCCCCGACCTGGAGGAGCGCAAGCCGCTCTTCGACGTCACCGGCGCCGCCCGGATCGGGCTGGAGCTGTCCGAGGAGTTCCAGCTGGTGCCCGAGCAGTCCACCGACGCCCTCGTCGTCCACCACCCGGAGGCCAAGTACTTCAGCGCCCGGTGAGGCACCGCGGCCCGCCTGCTAGCCCACGACCGACGCCGCCGACGCGCCCCGGCCGGTCTGACTGATCTGTCTGGCCCCACGCGCCACTCTTGTGTAGGTTAGCCAAACCTTAAACGAGATGTGGCCGTTCCTGTCGGCCGCTGCTGGAGGGCGACCGATGGATCCGCAGGGGCCGACTGCCGACATGGGGTCAGGCGATGTCGTGGTGATCGGTGCGGGACCTGCTGGCTTGACCGCGGCCTACCAGCTCGCCAAGGCGGAGGTCCCCGCGGTCGTGCTCGAGGCCGACGACGTGGTCGGCGGACTCAGTCGCACGGTCGAACGCGACGGTTGGCGTTTCGACATCGGGGGTCACCGCTTCTTCACCAAGTCCCGCGAGGTCGAGGCGCTGTGGCATGAGCTGCTGCCCGACGGCGAGCTGATGCAGCGCACGCGGCGCAGCCGGATTCTCTACCGTGGCCGCTTCTACGATTACCCGTTGCGACCGCTCAACGCGCTGCGCAACCTCGGTGTGGTGGAGGCAGCCCGCTGTGTGCTGTCCTACGTCCACGCCCGTCTCCGCCCACCGGCCGACCTGTCGAGCTTCGAGGGGTGGGTGATCGCGCGCTTCGGGCGGCGCCTGTACGAGCACTTCTTCAAGACCTACACCGAGAAGGTCTGGGGTGTCCCCGGCACCGAGATCACCGCCGACTGGGCTGCCCAGCGCATCAAGTCGCTGTCCCTCGGGCGCGCGCTGGCTTCCGCCCTGAGACCCTGGCGCAGCCGGCGGGAGCTCACGACGTTGATCGAGCGGTTCCACTACCCGAGGTTGGGGCCGGGGATGATGTGGGAGCGCTGCCGCGACCGGGTGGAGGCGGCCGGCAACAAGGTGGTCCTGCGTCAGATGGTGACCCGCGTGCGGCACGCGGACGGGCGTGCGGTCAGCGTCGAGGCGTCCAACGACGGGACGGTGACCGAGTACCCCTGCTCGGCGGTGATCTCCTCGATGCCGCTGCCGGAGCTGCTCGCGGCGATGGACCCACCGGCGCCGCCGCACGTGCGTGACGCGGCAGCCGCGCTGCGCTTCCGGGACTTCCTGTCGGTGGCGCTGGTGGTGCCGGCCGAGGACGGGTTCGAGGACAACTGGATCTACGTGCACGCACCGGAGGTGGCGCTCGGTCGCATCCAGAACTTCGGCTCCTGGTCCCCGTACCTGGTGAAGGACGGTCGCACCTGCCTCGGCCTGGAGTACTTCGTCTTCGAGGGGGATGCGCTGTGGGAGCGCGACGACGAGGACCTGGTGGCCACGGGCACCCACGAGCTCGCGGTCCTCGGGCTCGTCGACCCCGGCCGCGTCGAGGAGGGCTACGTCGTCCGTATGCCGAAGGCCTACCCGGTGTACGACGAGCACTACCACGCGAACGTCGACGTCGTGCGCGGGTGGCTGGCGACCCACGCCACGAACGTGCACCCGGTGGGCCGCAACGGCATGCACCGGTACAACAACCAGGACCACTCGATGCTCACCGCGATGCGCGCCGTCGACAACGTCGTGGGTCGCGGCGAGCACGACGTCTGGGCGATCAACCTCGATGACGACTACCACGAGGCGGGGGGCGAGCCTGGCACCGGTCGGTCGGCGCCGGTGGTCCCCAGGGCCACGCTCACAGCCGGGCAGACGTCCATCCCCCACGACGGGTGAGCCGGATCAGCGCGATGACCGGCAGCAGGCTGACGGCCACGATCAGCAGCGCCGGCAGTGCCGCCTCGTCGAAGCGTGCGTCCGAGGTCGACACCCAGACCAGCACCGCCAGGGTCTCACCGCCGAGTGGCCGCAGCAGTGCGGTCGCGGGGAGCTCCTTCATGACCTCGACCACGACGAGCAGTGCGGCCGTGAGCGCACCCGGCCACAACAGGGGGAGGTGCACGTCGGCCAGGACCCTCGCCCGGTCCGCGCCCAGTGCCCGTGCGGCGTCGTCCAGGCTCGGGCTGATGCGTCCCATCCGGGTCTCCATCGCGAAGTAGGCGAGGGCGTGGTAGCGCACCACATAGGCCAGCACGAGGCCCAGCGCGGTGCCGGTGAGGATCAGACCGGGGTCGGTGCCGAACAGACCGGCGACGACGTCACCGAGCCGCTGGTCGGCCCACGCGAGGGGGACGTACACCGCGACCGCGACGACCGTGCCGGGGACCACGTAACCGACCGTCGCAGCCCGGGCAGCGATCGTCCCAGCGCGTGACGCGCGCACGCGCTGGCCGTAGGTGACGACGGTCGCAGTGACCACCGTGATCGTCGCCGCTGCCACGGACAGCACCAGGCTACGGCGCGCCGCGGCGCCGAGGTCGGCGGCGAGCGATCCGGTCAACGTCGTCTCGATCGACCAGGCGACGAGCTGCACCACCGGCAGGCCGAACGCGATCGTCAGCAGCAGGCACGGGGCGAGCGTGGCCGTCAGTGCGGTGACGCCACGGAGCCGACGTGGGACCACCGCATCCCCCCCCGCGAGGCTCTGCTCGTACCGGGCGCGGCCTCGCAGCAGCCGTTCGACCGCGACCAGGAGCAGGGCCAGTGCGACCAGCACCGTGGCGAGCTGGAGCCCGGCCTGCTGGTCGAAGGCACCCTCCCAGACCCGGTAGATCGCCGTGGTCAGCGACCCGACCCCGAGCAGGTCCACCGCGCCGAAGTCGGCGAGGGCCTCCATCACGGCCAGCGCCGCACCAGCTGCGAGTGCCGGGCGGGCCAGGGGGAGCGCAACCACGCGGACCGCCTGCCCGTAGGCTCGGCCGAGACTGCGCGCCGTCTCGAGGCCTTGCCGCGACTGGCCGAGGAACGCGCTGCGGCCCAGCACGTAGACGTACGGGTAGAGCACGAGCGTGAGCACGATGATCGCGCCGAACAGGCCCTGCAGCCACGGCAGCCGGAGCCCGGCTCCGAACAGGTTGGACTGCAAGGGGCTCGTCAGGCCGTATTGGCCGAGCAGGACGAACACCAAGACGTAGGCGGGCATGGCCAGCGGCAGGACCAGAGCCCAGTCGAGCCAGCGGCGGCCGGGGAAGTCGTAGAACGAGACCAGCACGGCCAGCCCGCCGCCGATCAGCAGCGTGCCGAGCCCGACGCCCAACGCCAGGAGCACGCTCGTGCCGAGCGCGCCGGGCAGGAGCGCGCTGGCGAGGTCACCGAAGGGCCGCTGCGGACGGACGAAGCTGGCAGGCAACGCCAGCAGCGGACCGGCGACCGCGACGGCGACGAGGACGCCGACGACCGTCCAACCGGAAACACGCCCCGCCCGCGCCGGCCCGCCGGTGCGCGGATCCGGGCGGTCGTCGGACGGGAGGGTAGGGCGGTCAGGGCCGGTCGAGCTCATCGCCATCCGACCTCGAGCATGAGCTTGATGGCCTCGCCGAGCAGTGGCCCGGCCTCCTCCACGGCGATCGGGTCGATGGTGACCTGACCCCAGTCCGCGATGTGCTCGGGTGCCGGCACGTCCGCGTGCGCGGCGAACTCGCTGCGCGAGGCGATCTGGGCCTGCGGCCCCGGGGACGTCAGGTACTCCATCAGCGCGACGACCTGCTCCCGGCGGTCCGACGACTGCACGAGCCCCATGCCCGACACGTTCGCATGGGCGCCGGCGCCGTCCTGGTCGGGCCACGCGGGCGCGACCGGGAAGGCGGGGTTCTCCTCGAGGGCACGGCCGAGGTAGTAGTGGTTCGACAGGCCGAGGTCGCACTCCCCCGCGGCCATCAGCGCCAGAAGCTCACCGTCAGAGCCGAGCACCTCAGGCTCGTTGGCCATCCAGCTGCGCAGCAACGCCTCGGTCTCGTCGTACCCGCGCTTGGCGAGCATGTCCGCCACCAGGGACTGGTTGTACTCGCTGGTGGAGGTGCGCAGGCAGGTCCGCCCCTCGAACCGAGGATCACCGAGGTCCTCGTAGCGGGTGACCTCGCCCTCGTCGACGCGCTCGGTCGACACCACCGGGATGCGCAACCGGGTGGTCAACGCCCACCACTCGCCTTCGTCGTCGTGCAGGCCAGGGGGAATGTTGTCGCGCAGGACCTCGGTGTCCACGCCGGCGAGCAGACCCGCCTCCTGGGCGCGCCAGAGGTTGGCCAGATCCGTGGTGACCAGCAGGTCGGCGGGCGTGTCCTCGCCTTCGCGCCGGAGCCGCTCGAAGAGCTCGGGCGCGGTCCCGCCGCGCAGCGAGACCTCGATCCCGGTCTCGCGTTCGAAATCGAGGAACACCTGTTCCGTGCCGTAGTGGGAACGGCCGTTGTAGATCACCAACGCGTCGTCGGCGCGGCTGCCGCCTCCGACCGTGACCGCCAGGGTCAGTGCGAGGACGACGAGGAGCACGCCGCCGATCACGACGGCGTACCAGCGGTGGCGGAGCAGGTGGGTGAGCATGGTGCTCCAGGATCGGGGGGCGGCGCGGGCTGGCTGCGTGCGGCGTCGTCGGCTACCGTGGCACGGATCCGACGATTAGGTAAGGTTAACCCTATGAGCCCAGCGACCGCGAACGGAGGGGGGCGGCCCGTCGACGCGGTCCCCGCCATCCAAGCGGTCGGGATCGAGCGTTCGTTCGGCCCGAACCGTGCCGTTGCCGGGGCGTCGTTGGACGTGGCGCACGGGCGCATCGTCGCCTTGCTCGGGCCCAGCGGATCGGGCAAGACGACGCTGCTGCGCACGATCGCCGGGTTCGAGGCGCCCGACGCCGGGTCGGTGTGGATCGGTGGGCGGCGTGTCGCGGGCGAGGGGGGCGAGCTCACGATCGCGATGACCGAGTTCGCCTTCA
>JBBDQS010000018.1:43741-56383 GCA_040905805.1 Egibacteraceae bacterium
GGGGGGGGGGCGGGGGCGTGGGCGCCTGGGCGGAGCCCGACCGCCGCCATATCGGCATGGTCTTCCAGGACGGTGCGCTGTTCCCGCACCTGACGGTCACCGGCAACGTCGGCTTCGCCGGCAGTGACCGATCCCGCGTCCAGGAGTGCTTGGAGCTCGTCGGGCTCGCCCATCGCGGGCAAGCCTACGCGCACGAGCTCTCCGGCGGCGAGCGGCAGCGTGTGGCCCTCGCCCGGGCCCTGGCACCGCGGCCCGAGGTCGTGTTGCTCGACGAACCGTTCGCAGCGCTCGATCCGTCGCTGCGCGTGGCCCTGCGCGAGGAGGTGGTGGCGATCCTGCGTGCGGCCGGTGCCAGCGCTCTGCTGGTCACCCACGACCAGGAGGAGGCGCTGTCCCTGGCTGACGAGGTCGCCGTGATGCGGGCAGGACGCATCGAGCAGACGGGAACCCCCGAGGAGGTCTACCAGCGTCCCGCGACGCGCTGGGTCGCCGCCTTCCTCGGTGACGTGGATGTCGTCCCGGGGACGGCAGCGCAGGGCCTGGTCGCCTGCGAGCTCGGCACCTTCGTCATCGACCCTGAGCTTGTCGGCCCCGTCGAGGTGCTGGTCCGTCCGGAAGCGGTCACCGTCGAAGCGTCGGCGGGCGACCGGGGCGATGCCCGCATCGTCCGTCGGTCGTACTACGGCCACGATCAGCTGGTCGTGCTCGCGCTTGCGAGCGGTCAGGAGGTGCGCAGCCGGCGACTCGGTACCGCGCACTGGCGCGTCGGTGACCCCGTGCGGCTGCGTGTCGACGGTCCCGTCAGCGTCCTGCCGAAGGCTGAGCTCGACAACCTCTGGCACGCGCCCTCGCTGACCGGAGCCTGACGCAGGTGTCCTCGGGCGCCCCCGTGGCCGCGCCGGGCGCCACGAGGCCCGCCCGTGCCTGGTGGCCTGGGGCCGAGACGGATGGCGGCCACCCCTCGATCCTGCCCGGCGTGGTGGTCTGCGTCGTGCTCGCCGGTCTGTCCCTGCTGGTGCACGCCACACCGGGCTTCGATCCATGGGCGTGGCTCGTGTGGGGCCGCCAGCTCGCACACTTCGAGCTGGACACCGGCGCCGGTCTGTCCTGGAAGCCGCTGCCGGTGCTGTTCACCACGGCCTTTGCGCCCTTCGGCGACGCGGCACCGGCACTGTGGCTGCTGGTCGCCCGCACCGGTGGGCTGCTGGCCGTGGCGGCCACCTACCGACTCGCTGCCCGGTTCGGTGGTGCGGTTGCCGGAGCCGTGGCCACGGGAGCGCTGCTGCTCACACCCGGATCGGATGCGCGATTCCTGCGGCTGCTCGCGCAGGGCAACATCGAACCGTTGGTGGCCGCGACCTGTCTGTGGGCAATCGACCGCCACCTTGCCGGCCGACCGCGCCAGGCCTTCGTGCTGGCCGTCGTCGGTGGACTCGCGCGTCCGGAGCTGTGGCCCTTCGCCGCGCTCTACGGCCTGTGGCTGTGGCGGCGCGACGCGGTCCCGCGCACGACGATCGTGGGCCTGCTCGCCGCGATCCCGCTCCTGTGGTTCGGTGGTGACGCGCTCGGGTCGGGCAGTGCGCTCACCGGTGCCCAGACCGCTTCGGTGATCGCCAACAACCCGGGCCACCGCCTCGTGCTGGCGCTCCAGCGGATCGGCGCGATGGTCGTGCTCCCCGTCTGGGGTGCGGCGCTCGCCATGGCGCTGGCCGCCTACCGACGCCGGTGGGTCGAGCCGCTGCTGCTCGCGATCGCGGCCCTGGGGTGGACCACGACGGTCCTGCTCATGACCGTGGTGTTCGGGTACGCGGCACTGGGCCGCTTTCTGCTCCCGGCGGCGGCCGTGCTCTGCGTGCTCGCCGGCGTCGGCGCCGCCGTCGCCCTGCGGGCGCCCCGCGGACGAGCCGCGCGGATCGTCGTCGCGCTCGTCCTCGTGGCGGCCACCATCCCCTTCGCCGTTCCCCGTGGCATCGCCGTGGCCGAGCAGGCCAGCGTCGTCGCGGCGCGCGCGAGGCTCGATGACGACCTCGATCGGGTCGTGTCCCTGGCCGGAGGGCCCGAACGGATCCGAGCGAACGGTGACATCGCGCTCGAGCTGGACGCGGCGACGCTGGCGGCGTGGCCGGCGCTGGCGTGGAAGCTCGGCGTGCCGTTGCGCGACATCGGCGGGGATCACCGTGTCATCGACGGCGGGACGGTGGTCGCCCACCGCGACGGCGACTGGCAACGCGCGCTCGCGGCAGCTGCCGAGAGCCGGACCGTCCATGAGCTCGCGCGATCGGACCAGTGGGTGGTGCTCACCGTCGACGGGGGCGAGGAGGGCGATTCGATGAGGTAAGCCTAACCTGATAGAACGGGGGCCCATGCTGACCATCTCTGTGGTCGTCCCCGCGACCGACGCGCCCCCGACGCTGCCGCGTTGCCTGGAGGGCATCGCGCGCAGCGACGCTCGTGCAGCCGAACGCGTGCCCGGCTGGTCGGCGGCGGAGCTGGTCGTGGTCGACGACTCCGGCCTGTCCGCCGCCGCCGCGCGCAACGCCGGCCTGCGACGCGCCACCCGCGACGTGGCCGTGTTCGTCGACGCCGACGTCGAGCTGCACGCCGACGCGCTCACGCGCATCCACGACGCATTCCTCGCCGATCCAAGCCTCACCGGCGTCTTCGGGGCCTACGACGACACCCCGGCGGTGCGCACCACGGTGTCGATGTTCCGCAACCTGCTACACCACCACGTTCACCAGCGTGGGGCGGGCCGTGCCGAGACCTTCTGGACGGGCATCGGCGGGCTCCGCCGCGATGCCGCCCTGGCCGTCGGGGGGTTCGACGACCATCGGTACCCGCACCCGTCCATCGAGGACGTGGAGCTGGGGATGCGGTTGGTCGCCGCCGGCGCGTCGATCGAGCTGGACCCGACGATCCAGGGCACCCACCTCAAGCAGTGGACACTGCGGTCGATGCTGCTCACCGATCTCACCCGCCGTGGCGTGCCGTGGGTGGCGCTGCTGCTGCGGCACAAACGGGTGCCCACCACCCTCAACCTCGGCTGGCGCCACCGTGCCAGCGCGGTGGCCAGCGCGGTCGGCCTGCTGTCGGTTGCCCGCCGTCACCCTGCCGCGTTCGCGGGAAGCCTCGCCGTCCTGGTGGGCCTCAACCAGGACCTCTACCGGCTCCTCGCCCGTCGCACCGGCGGGCTGCGGATGGCGGCGGGTATCGGTCTGCATGCCCTGCACCACCTGGTCGCGCTCGCCGCGGTGCCGGCTGGCGTGCTGGCGCACATGCGCCGACGCCCGGGCCCCTGCGACCGCGAGGATCCCACATGGCTCAGCTGACCATCGGCCTGATCGGCTGCGGACGGCTCGCCGAGCTGGGCTACCTACCCGCCCTGGCCGCCGTCCGCGGCGTGCGGCTCGGGGCCGTCGCCGACCCCGACCTCGTGCGTCGGCAACGGCTCGCCCTGCTGGCCGGACGCCTCGGGGAACCCGTGACGACCCATCCGTCGGCCGCCGACCTGCTCGAACGCGCGCACGTCGACGCGCTCGTGCTCGCGACGCCGGCTGATGCCCACCTGCCCGACGCCGAGCTGGCTGCCGGCGCGGGGCTCCCCGTCCTGGTCGAGAAGCCTCCGGCCGGCGACGCGGCCGGCGCGGCCCGACTCGCCGGGCTCGACCCGCCGCCCTGGATCGCGTTCAACCGGCGTTTCGAGCCGGGGAACGCGCAGCTGCGAGCGGCCGTGCCCTCCGACGGGCCGGTGCACGTGCAGCTCGAAATACGGTACCGACGGCGCGGTTGGGCGCCGCACACCGTGGCCGACGACGCACTCCTCGACCTGGGTCCCCACCTGGTGGATCTCGCACGGTGGCTGCTCGCCACGGAGATCCGGGCTGTCGCCGGCGCGGCGGTCACGCCCACGCGCGCCGGTGCCGAGCTGCGGACGACCGGCGCGACCGTGCGCATCGACTGCGCGACCGACCGCGCACACCTCGAGCGCGTGGAGCTGCGTGACCCCAGCGGCCGGGTGATCGCACGCCGGCGTACGGGCGGTCTGCCAGCCGGTGTCCTCGCCCGGCTCCCGGGCGGGCGCGGACCCCACCCGCTGACCGCGTCGCTGACGCGCCAGCTCACGGCGTTCGCCGACGCGGTCCATGGCGGTCCGGCGCTGGGGTTGGGCACGGCTGCGGACGGGCTCGCGGTGATGCAGGTGATCGACGCGGTGCGTGCCTGCGCCGCAGCGGATGGGCGACCCGTCGCCCTCCCCGAGGCGGAGCCTGCGCAGGGGCACCACCGAGGCCACGACCGAGGCCGCGACGCACGGTCCGAGTGGCGATCGCCGCGACCGCGCGCGGGGTGGTGAGGGATGCTCGCGATCCTGCAGTTCGACGCGGCCAGCGTGTCGCTGGTCGGTCGCATGCTCGCGGCCGGCCGGTTACCCGTGCTCGCTGGTCTGGTCGAGCGTGGCCGCTGGCTGGAGCTCGACGGGCCGGCCACCCACTTCGCCGCGGGGGCGTTCCCGACGCTGTACACCGGGGCGGAGATCGCCGAGCACGGGCTGTTCTACCCGTTCCAATGGTCGGCGCCCGAGCAGCGCGTGCGCTACACCACCGCCTTCGACGCCCCGGCACCGATCTGGGAGCGGGTCAGCGGGGTCCGTTGCCTGGTCATCGACCCGTACGAGAGTCGCCCGCCGCGTCGACCACCGGCGGGAACGCTGGTCAGCGGCTGGCAGCTGTCGGACCGCGTCGTCCTCCAGCGCTGGTCGTCACCGACCGGAACGCACCGACGCCTGACGCGGCTGTTCGGGCCGCCCGGAGCGGTCGAGGAGGTGTTCGGGCGGCACTCGGCAGACGAGCTGCTGGGCCTGCGCCGCCGGCTGCTCGCCGCGTCCGACCGTGTGACGCAGGCCGCGACGTTGCTGCTGGGCCGTGAGGCCTTCGATCTCGTGTGGCTGACCTTCGGTGCGGCGCACGTCGCCGGGCACCAGTTCTGGGATCTGTCCCAGGTCGCACGTGGCGGCGTCGATGCCGACGTGCGTCACGTGCTCTCCACCGCCCTGGAAGAGGTCTACGCCACGGTCGACGCGGGGCTCGGCGAGGTTCTCGCGGCGCTGCCCGGCGATGCCGACGTCATGGTGGTCTCCCCCGTGGGCATGGACGTCAACACCAGCCGCGCCGACCTGCTCCCCGAGATGCTCGCTGCCGTACTCGCCGGTGGCGTGGGGGACCACGGCGCGACGACCCGCTCCTCGGACCGCGCCGGCGCGGTGTGGCGACTGCGCGCCGCGGTCCCCGCGGACCTGCGCGCGAAGGTGGCTGCGGCACTACCGGACACCCTCGCGCTCGCGCTGACCGCCCGCCTGGAGACACCCAGCCACGACTGGTCGACGACGCGTGCCTTCGCGCACCCGGCGGACAACCAGGGGTACGTCCGCCTGAACCTGCGCGGGCGCGAACGGGACGGGATCGTCGATCCGGCGGGGGCGGCAGGGGTCATGGACGAGATCGCCGCCGGGTTGGCCAGCTTCCACGATCTGGACGGCGAGCCCGCCGTGGCCGGGGTCGACCGGGTCGCGTCGACCGTCGGCCCGGGTCGGTACGGCGACCGGCTACCCGATCTGGTGGTGCGGTTCAGCGACCGACCGTCGACGGGCCTGCAGGGCGTGCGCTCCGATCGGTTCGGCCTCGTCCGTCGTCACGGTGCGGCGAGCGGCCGTTCCGGGAACCACACGCCGGGCGACGCCTGGGCCCTCGTGGTCCCCGGCACGTCAGCCCATCGCGAGCCCAGCCGGCCAGCCCGCCTGGTCGACGTCGCGGCCACCGTCGCGGCGCTCGGTGAGGATCCGGTCGACGGCCTCGCCGGCGAACCGCTCCTCACGCGCGGCTGAGCGGGGGGCGGGCCCGACGCTGCTCGAATGCGCCCTCGAGGTAGCCGACGCTGGTCGCGACCTGCGCGAGCAGGACCAGGGCCCCGACCAACGGCCCATGCGCGGACCCCGCACGCACCAGGCCCGTGTAGAACGACGGTGCCGCCAGACCGCGCCCGGCGCGGTGGAAACGTTGCGCCCCGCCGCCGTAGCGCCGCTGCTGGCGCCAGAACGTGCGCAGCGTCAGCTGCTGGTGGTGGTGCACCACCGCCCCCGGGGCGAACCGCAGGACCCCGCCACGGTCCTGCAGCCGGGCGCACCACTCACGGTCCTCACCGGCGGCCGACGCGAACCGCTCGTCGAACGGCAGCTGCGCGAACGTGCTCGCCCGGCCGGCGAGGTTGCTGGTCGGTGCGAAGCGCATCCGTCCGGTCGCGGGCTCCATGGTGGCTTCGGCGAGGTAGCTCGCGATGGTCTGGGAGGCCCGCACCACAGCGGCCGCGCCGGCCGGTGCACGGGTCGGGCCGGCGGCCGCGTCCGCGCATTCGACCACGGGCACGAGCTCGGCGAGCCAGTCGGGTACCGGAGCACAATCGTCATCGGTGAAGGCCAGGACGGTCCCCCTGGCCGCGGCAGCACCGAGGTTGCGCGCCGCGGCCGGGCCACGGCCCTCGCCGCGGACCAGTCTCGCCCGTGGCGCCCGGGCGACCACGGCAGCGACGGTCGCACGGTCGCGTGACGCATCGTCGACCACGACGACCTCGACGGGCTCGAGCGTCTGTGCGTCCAGCGCGGCGAGGCACCGCGCGAGCAGGGTCGGCCGGTCGCGGGTCGCCACGACCACCGAGACGGAGGTGGTGGCGGTCATCGGGTGACCGCCAGGGCGAGGGCGACAACCGTCGCGGCGGCCGCGAACGAGGTGATGCCCAGGACCCGTCCGACCGCGCCGGGCAACCGCCGGCCCGCAACGGCGACCGTCACCGCCGCTGCGATCGACGTGGCCGCCGTGGCGCCGGTCGCCCCGATCCGCGGCACGAAGATCACGGCGACGCCAAGGAAGGCGACCAGTCCGAGCAGGGCGCTCCATGTGGTCACGTCGGCGCGCAGCCGCAGCGCGGCGACCTGGATGAGCAGCGCCTGCAGCGGGCTGAGCACCACGAGCGCGAGCGCCGGCGCGAACGTGCGTGCCGCCGGTGCGTAGTCGGCACCGAAGACACCTGCCGTGAGCGAGGGCAGCAGGAACGCCACCGCGAGGGTTGCCGGCACGAGCAGTGCCAGGATCGCGCCCGCGAGGCGGCGCAGCTGTGGCTCACCGCGTCCGTGCGCGTCGTGGCCGACGTGCGCCACGCCGTCGGCGTCGGCGCCGGTCGCCGACAGATGGGGAAGCGTGACCGTGAACAGCGCCAGGACCGCGTAGGTCGCTGGCAGAGCGGTGCCGATCGCGAGCGCGGCGTAGCCCGTCTCCACGGTCGAACCGGCCAGGAGGGCCACCGCCAGCACGCCACCCCGCTGGGCGATCTGGGACAGTGCCCATCCCGTGCCCTGGAGCCGACCGAAGCGCCGGATGGCGTCGGGCAGCGGATCCGCGCCACCGGACGGTCGGCGCAGGCCCCGTGCGGCGACGACCCCGACGCCCGACATGCCGCACGCGGCCAGCACCAGCGCAACCGCGGTCCCCGGGACACCGGCGCGGGGGTACAGCCACACGAGTGCGAGCACCAGCACCGCGTTGTGGACCGGGTAGCGCGCGTTCCACGCGGCGGTGCGCCCCAGGCCAAGGCCCGCCTGACAGCCCAGCGTGGCGAGCACCGCTACCGTCAGGGCGACGAACGTCAGCGTCGTCGAGACTGGCGGGAACGTCACCGGGTCCCACACGACGAGTGCGCCGACGACGGCCGCGAGGCCCAGGAGCTGGCCCCCGCGGACGCGGACCAGCCGCGCGGCCACGGCGTAGGCCAGCGCTGGCCGCTGCGCGAGTGGCACGGCTGGCACGAAGCGCGCCTGCAGCGCGGTGCCGCCCAGCGCCAGCGCACCGGTACCGATCGTGACGATCGTCAGCAGCACCGAGAAGCGCCCGTAGTCGACGGGGCCGAGCACGCGGGGCACGATCGTGCCCAGCGCCACGAGCGTCACCAGCTCGGCTGCCTTGGCGACGACGGTGCCCAGCACCGCCGAGCGCGGGACGCCGAGCGCGACGGGGACCGAGGGCGCGACCACGTCGAGCCCGTGTGCCCGTTCGAGCGTGTCAGGCGTCCGGGGCGTCCGCCGTGGTGTCGGCGGACATCTCGGCGTCCGGCGTCGTCGCGGCCGCGTCCGGTGACGATCCAGCGCCGTTCCCGCCGCAGGCGGTGAGCAGGACGAGACCTGCGGCCATGGTGAGCAGGAACCGGCGAATGCGGTGCATGGGGCACTCCTGGGAACGGTGGCGAACTCGAACGGGTCGGTCGGTTGACGACGGTGCAAAGGGATGCTGCGCTCCGCGTGTCAGGTTAGCCAAACCTAAAGGCTCGAGCACGGGTGTTCAAGCCGCCTTACGGTGCGAACGTCCGAGCAACAGGCTCGAGGGCATGGCCCCTCAGCTGTTCGGTCATCGAGGTGAACTCGACCCTTCCGCGTCCCTTCCCTTTCGCGCGGTAGAGGTTCTCGTCGGCGATCGCGGGCAGCAGCTCCTCGCCTGCCGCATGGCCGTGGCGATCGTTGACCTGCTTGAACCCGTCGAGGTCGACGGCGAGCACGACGACCTCCGCCACCCCGGTCCAGCCGCTGCAGCGCCTGCGCGAGGCAGTCGTTGAGGCGTGCCCGGTTCTGCAGACGCGGAAGTCCTTCAGAGGTCGCCCGATGCGTGGCATCGGCCAGCTCGAAGCGGCGTCGGGTGATGTCCTCGATCTGCTGCACGAGGTGGGAGGGTCGGCCCTGATCGTCGAGAACGACCGAGCACCGCGCGCCAGCGCGGACACTTCGCCCTGCCGACTCACGCTAACGCGGACACTTCCCAGAACACAACGGGCAAACCGTCCACAGATTTATACCTATCTATGATAGAATATATGTTTCAGGGAATGGCAAAGTGTCCGCGTTACGACGTGTCCATGCGGCGGCTCCCCCGGGCGGCCAGGGCGAGCCACGACGTGCTCCCCGTCCGCCAGCAGGCGTGTGCGCATGCTGATCAGCCCATTCTGCGACAGCCTGCCAAGTACTTCAGCGCTCGGTGAGGCACCGCGCATCGCCCGCTAGTCAGCTGAGGGGCGAGGACGGCCCCATCCCGGCGCGGGCGGCGCGCTCGGCGCAGGCTCCGCCTCGGTGGACGGAGCCCCAGCCGGCACCGGTCCGGGCTGGCGCGGCTTCTGACGACCCGGCTGGGCGTACTCCTCGGTCGGCTGGGTGGGCGCGGGCGCGTCCGTGTCCCCGCCCGGGTCGGCGGGGACCGGCTCGTTCCCGTCCGGCGGCGGAGCCGTGGCCTCCGGGGAGGGGGTCGCGGCCGCGGGCGCGGGGGGCGCGGCGGTGATGGCCTCGGGAGTCGGCGTCGGGGCAGGTGGCACCCGCGGTGTGGGGGGCGCCGTCACCGGCGGGGGGCTGAGCGCGACGGTCTCGCTGCTCTGCCCGCCTCCTGCGTCCGCGTCCCCCGCCTCGGCGTCCCGCGGCGCCGCGTCCGGTGCCTGCGCGTCCGGGGCGCTCCCACCCTCGCCGCTGCGGCCCGCCGTGCCCGTCTCGCCCGTCGCCTGGTCGCGGCTGTCGACAGGCGCGCGCGCGGGAGGCGGCGAAGCCGGGTCCTCGGGCGCACGGTCGGCGTCGGTGCGCGGCCCGGCTTGCGCGGCGGGGCCCGTCGGGCCGAATGCGAGCTCGGCGCTCCCAGCGGTCACCTGCGAGCGCAGGGCAAGCGCCCTGTCCGCGGTCTGCCCGCCCGGGCGCTCGGCCTCATCGAGGGCGGCGAACGTCTGGCCCAGCAAGCTGGGCACCATGTCAGGGCGGTCCTCGACGACCTGCTGCGCCTCCGCCCAGCGGGTGCGGGCGATCGTCAGGTGCATGCGCGCATCCGCCGCCGGGGTGAGGGCCAGGACCAGGCGGATCTCCTCGGTCCCCCGCTTGATCGCATACAGCGCATCCCCGGGCAACGCACCGGCGCTCGCGGCGATCGCGCCACCCCCGGTCCCGATCAGCATGAGGCTCGCCAGGGCGGCCACGACGGTCCGGCGAGCGCGGGCAGCACGCCGGGACCGTCGCAACGACCTCGCCGCCCGGTCGACGGCCCACAGCTGGCGGGCAGCCGTGTCGAGGCCCACCTTGCGGGCGTAGGCGCGCCGCAGCAGCTCCGCGATCGCGGAGTCCCTGTCGTCGTCGAAGGCGCGCATCCCGTCGGCCCGATCGTGTCGTCCCATCCTAAGACGCCTCACCGCGCGCTGGTGGTACGGCCTGGTCGGCCTCCTCGTCGAGCAGCCGGGCCAGCGCGCGCTCACCGCGGTGCTGCAGGCTGCGGACCGCACCGTCGCTCTTGCTCAGCACACGGCCGGTCTCCGAGGCGCTCAACCCACCCACGTAGCGCAGCAGCAGGACCTGGCGCTGGTCCTCCGACAGCTCGGCCATCGTCTTTCGGACCCGGCGGCTGATGTCGCCCGCCACGGCGGAGTCCTCAGGCCCGCGGTGGCTGTCGGCCACCTCGAGCGTCCAGACGTCGTCGCAGAGATCCTCGGCGCGGCGCTGGACCTTGCGCAGGTGGTCCAGGGCGTTGAAGTGCGCCGCGCGGAAGAGCCAGACCTTGATCGCCGCCGCGCCCCCCCGGATGGTGTGGCCGTGCTGCAGCAGCTCCAGGAAGGTCGCCTCCAACAAGTCCTCCGCGGTCGCCCGGTCGGGGACGCGCGCCATGAGGTAGCCCACGAGGCGATCGGCCAGCACGACGTACACCCGCCCGACCGCGTCCGGGTCACCGGCCTTGACCCCGCGCGCGACGTCCTCGGGAAAGGGAGGCGTGCTCGTCGTCCTCGCGTCACGTCGCAGCTTGGGGCCTCCCCGTAGTCCGCCGCCCGCGCCCGGTCAGGTGCGATGGCAGGCATCGTCCGCGACGTACCTTACGACGCGACACGGGGCGGTGCAGGCCCGCCGGGCGCAAGGCGTGAGACGTTTGGCTCAGCGGGAATCGGGGACAGGTAGTTGGCGTTACTGAAGAAAATGATTATGATGGCCTCGAGTTCCTAATCGTAGAAAGAGCGTACATGCCAGCCACCACCGACTCTGAATCCGCCGTCCGCAACTATCTCCTTGCGTTGAAGGAGCCGACCGCCCTGCGTGACGACAACCTCGTCGGGGAGTTGCGTCAGCGCCTGGAATCCACAGACGACCAGTTGGAGCGGGTGCAGTTGCGCCAACAGGTGCGCGACGCGGAAAACCCCTCGATCGAACGCTTCGAGGACGAGTTCGTGACACATGCCAAGGAATGGGCCGAAGCGCACGGCGTCGGTGCCAGCGCCTTCGCCGAGGAAGGCGTGCCCGACGCGGTCCTGCGCAGGGCCGGCCTCCTGCGTGGACGCGGACGTGGCCGCTCCGGTCGCAAGAGCGGCGGGGCGCGTTCCCCCCGTGTGAGCGCCGCGGACGTGCGGGCGGCGATCCCGCGCGGCACGTTCACCATCAAGCAGCTGCAGGAGCGGACGGGCGGCTCGGTCGCCACGGTCCGCAACGTGGTGAAGGAGGCCGAGCAGCAGGGGCTCATCGAGCCCCAGGGCAGCGACCCCGACCACGTCGGCCCCGGCCGTGCGCCGACCCTCTACAAGCGCTCCAAGAAGTAGCGTCCCAAGAAGTAGCGTCCCAAGAAGTAGGGGCTCGGATCGCCTGGAACCCGCTTCTCACGCGGGCTCCAGGCGGTCGCGCAGCCAGCTGATGTCCGCGGCCTGCTCGCTCGCACCACCGGGCGTCTCGCAGATGACCGGCGCAGCGGCCGCTGCCACCACCGCCACGATGGCGTCGCCGCCGATGCGCCCCGCGCCCAGGTTCTCGTGGCGGTCGCGGCCGCTGCCCGCCTCGTCCTTCGAGTCGTTGGCGTGCACGAGGTCGATCCTGCCGACCAGGCCGAGCAGGCGCGGGACCAGATCCTCCAGTGGCTCGCCCGCGGCGTGGGCATGGCAGGTGTCCAGGCAGAACCCCACGTCAAACCCGTCGAGATGCTCCCATAGCTGGCCGAGGACATCGAGATGTCGGGCCATGGCGTGCTGACCGCCGGCGGTGTTCTCGATCAGCAGCGAAACATCCGTTTCCAAACGCTCGAGGGCCTTACGCCAGTTTTGGAACCCTTCCATTTGACGAGTCTCGGCGTCGATATGGCCACCGTGCACGATCACGGCCGTCGCGCCGATAGCTTCAGCCGCGTCGCACGTGTCTTGCAGGATCTTGCGGGAGGGGATGCGCACCCTGTTGTTGCCAGATGCGACGTTGACGAGATATGGCGCATGGACGTAGATCGGCATGTTCGTGGCCCGCAGCGCGGCGGCGTCCTCCCTGGGGCTGGGTTTTCGCCAGCTCTGGGGGTTGGACAGGAACAGCTGCACGCAGTCCGCGTTGCGGGCTGCGGCCGCGGCGAGCGGGTCGGCGGGCGGCACGTGGGCTCCGATGGACACCATGGCCGCGAGCATAGGCCGCTAAGGTGGGCCAATGCGCACATGTCGCCGGCCGGCGGGACGATGGTGCCGTCATCCGCAGGCACCCATCCCCGCGGGTGGGGGCGACGAACCAGCAACGGCTGACACGCCCACCCTGCGAGGAGCCTTGCACCCCATGAGCCTGGACCGCCGCAGCAACCG
>JBBDQS010000019.1:0-5165 GCA_040905805.1 Egibacteraceae bacterium
TCCGCTGTGCGGGGTGTGGCGGTCGCGCAGCGACCGCCCTGAGGATGCTGACCTCGTGGGTGTCGGTGGGGAGACTTGAACTCCCAAGAGCCGAAGCTCACACGGCCCTCAACCGTGCGCGTCTACCAATTCCGCCACACCGACCGGGGGTGGAGCAGGAGTATGCCAAGCAGCCTCCTGCGTCTGCAACGCTCGAAGGATAGCCGCCGTCGGGGCGGCCCTCAGCAACGCCACCTACTGCAGGATCGCGCCGAGCTCGAAGTGCATGCCGTCGGGAGTGCCCCATCGGCCGCCCCAGACGAAGCCCCAGCGGTCGAAGATCTCGACGATGCGGGGGTCCATCTGCGGCGTGGCCCCGTACCCGTTGGTGGAGACGTTGAAGTCCGCTGCCAGGCCCCAGGCGTGCATCGACAGGCCGCGGTCGGCGTTGAACAGGATGTGGCGGGGCACCCAGCATCCGCCGTACTGGGTCGGGTCGATCAGGTCAGCCAGCCCGCGGTCCTTGATCTCCTGGAGGGCCCCCCGCAGCTGCGGGATCAGGAGGCGGTGGCAGACGACGGCGCCGCGCAGGATCGGCACCTCGGCGCGGACGATGTTGCGACGCACCCACGCCGAGTCGATCTGGATCATGCCGTCGCCGAAGGAGACGTAGTTGAACGGCTCGAAGGCGTTGCGGGCGGCCGCACCGGAGAGGAACGCCCGCTGCTCGGTGGGTTGCTCCAGCACCTCCGGAACCATGCCGATCGCCTGCTCGACGCGCTCGGCCACGTCACCGGCGGAGCTGTCGCCCGCCACCGAGATGAGCACCGACCGGGTGCCCTCCAGGCCCAGCTCCTCGCCGGTGTCACTGCTCACGATCGCGTCGGCGACCGGTGGGGCACCGTTGGAGGCCAGAGCCCCCACCCGCAGGGTCGTGCGGTTGGCGGCGGGCAGGCGCTGGCCGAGCTCGAGCTCGAGGCGGTGCCCGACGTCGTGCAGGAAGGCGGCATCGCCCTCGCTGATGCGCTGCCAGACCTCCACCGCGTCCGCGGTGACCTGCGGGGTCAGCACCCGAAAGCCCGCGGGGTCCACCGCCGCCACCCGCACCGCAGTCACGACGTCCTTGGACGCGATGTCGACCTGGCCGATCGTCAGGGCCGTGGCGAAAGCCACGCCCTCGATGCCGAGGACCTCCTGGAGGATGGTCTCCCGCTCCAGCGGCACGCCGTCCAGCCGGAGCGTGGGCGTCTGGACCGCGACCTCCTCGAAGTCCCCCGGGGCGGCGGCAGCGCCGCCGGACACGGGGGCGGTCTCGCCCTGCCCCGCCCCCTGGGTCGGCAGGTCCGGTGGGTCGACGGTCCGCGACGCCGGCACGGCCCCCGGGGCGTCGGGGTCGGCGGTGACCGGCACCGATTGGCTCCTCAGCGGCCCCCCGGCGCCGCGAGCCGCGACCCCGTCGACCGTCAGGGTGGAGACCGCCGGGCTGCATGTGGTCAGGACCAGGCACGCCACCGCCGCGATCATGGCGGTGCGTGGGGTGCTCAGGCGGCGGAAGCGCTCTGTCATGTGGCCTTGGGGAAACGCGTGGTCACGGCTATCTCTTCGTCGCTCGGAGGACACCCGGACATCGGCCATACCCATGGACACGTGCCAGCTTCCGGGCTGCACAGGATACGTGCAGGCAACCTCCATGTGTCAACGACATGGGCACACCATCGTTACGCGCCGCCCAGCTCGGGCCCGAGCGCGTCCCGCACGCGGCGCGCGTCGGCGACCAGGCGCTGCTCGTCGAGCACGGGTGTTCCCGCCCCGGGTTCCCAGGCCACCGGCAGGTCGATCCACGAGCGGCACCCGCCGTACGCCTCGTCGCGGGGCAGTCGCTGCGCCTCGGGCAGCGCGACGGCGCGCACGACCAGGGCCTGGAGCAGATGTCGTGGCCGGAAGTCGAGCCGGTCGGCCTGCACCGACGCCGCCGTCCAGATGTGCAGGTCGGCGATCGCCTCCAGGTGCTCGGGACGGTGGACGGGGATCGCATCGACCAGCGTGAGGCCGCAACGCACCACGAACGTCCCGTCGACCTCGTCGACGTCGGCCGCGCCGCGCCCCAGCAGGTCGGTGTGCTCGGGGCGCACCCGCTCGGCGTGGCTGTGCGCGACGGTCGGGAAGACGACGAAGCGACCGGCGTCCCCGACCGAGAAGGCCCGCTCGTGGATCCCACCCTTGCGCAGCAGGACCGTCTGGCGGCCGTCCAGCAGGGCATGCGTGACCGCTGCCCACTCCTTCAGGGCGAGGGTCTGCGCCACGCGCACGGTGCTCATCGCTGGCAGTGTAGGCGCGGTCCGCCCCGACCGCCGCGTGCGCACCGGGCCGTGCTTCGTGCCGGTCCAGACGACCAGCAGTAGGGTGCGCGCCATGGCCACCACCCCACGCCGCCCCGGGCACCCCGACCCGTTCACGGTGGGGGACAAGGTGCTGCTGCTCGACCGCAAGGGCCGGCGCTATCTGCTGACCCTGAGCGAGGGCGGCGAGTTCCACTACCACGCGGGCATCGTGGCCCACGCCGACCTGCTCGGCCTGCCCGAGGGCAGCCGGGTCCGCAGCACCAAGGGATCGGGCCTGCGAGCGCTGCGGCCCACATCGGCGGACTGGACCGTGAAGGCCCCACGCGGGGCACAGGTCATCTACCCGAAGGACCAGGCGATGATCGTCGCGCTGGCCGACATCGGACCCGGCGCGATCGTGGTCGAGGCGGGCGCGGGGTCCGGTGCGCTGACCAGTGCGCTCCTGCGCGCGGTGGGGCCCACCGGGCGCGTGATCAGCTTCGAGCTGCGCGACGAGCACGCCGACGTGGCGCAGCGCAACGTCGCCGAGCGATTCGGCGGTCCGCCCCCGAACTGGGAGCTGCGCCGGGGCGACGTCATCGAGGGCCTGTCCGACACCCCGTGCGAGCGGCTGGTGCTGGACCTCCTGGACCCCTCGGAGGTCCTGAAGCCCGCGGCGACGGCGCTGCGTCCGGGGGGCATCCTGTGCGTCTACACGCCGACGGTGCCGCAGGTGATGCGCCTGCACGACGCGCTGGACGCCGATGTGCGCTGGGGGCTGGCCGAGACCGTGGAGACGCTGGTGCGGGGCTGGCACGTCGACGGGCTCGCCGTGCGACCGAACCATCGGATGGTGGCCCACACCGCCTTCCTGACCACGGCAAGGCGCCTGCCCCCGGACTGAGACGTGAATAGCTCCGAGCCTGCGAGGGCGATTCTCTGCTGTGCCGGGTGTGGGGGGGGGGGGGCCCCCCCCCCCCCCCCCCGGGACTACTGAGCTGAGCGGGCGGAACCGGGGCCGCAGGGTGGGGCGGGCCCTATACTCGCAACGGAACCTCCAACGAGCTGCATCGAGGGCCTGCACGGCCCGGGAGGACATATCCGAATGCCCGACCATCAAGCCGAGATCCTCGAACTGCGCACCCAGATCACCTTCCTCGAGGAGGAGGCCGCCTTGCTGCGGCGCCGTCTGGATGACGCGCCGGGACGGATCCGGACGCTCGAAGAGCGCTTGCTGGAGACCAAGGGCCAGCTGTCGGCGGCGATGGCCCAGAACGCCAAGCTGGCGGACACGCTGCGCGAGGCCCGGGACCAGATGGTGACCCTGAAGGAGCAGGTCGAGAAGCTGTCCGGCCCGCCGTCGGGCTTCGGGGTCTTCCTCCAGGCCCGCGACGACGGCACCGTCGAGATCTTCTCCCGGGGGCAGAAGCTGCGCGTGGCGGTCAGCCCGGACGTGGAGGTCGACCAGCTCGTCCACGGCCAGGAGGTCGTGCTCAACGAGGCCCTGAACGTGATCGAGGCCGCGCGTTTCGAGGTCATCGGCCAGGTCATGACGCTGAAGGAGCACATGGACGACGAGCGTCTCCTGGTCATCGGCCGCACCGATGACGAGCAGGTGGTGCGCATCGCCGAGCCCCTCCACGCCACCCATCTGCGCGCGGGGGACTCCCTGCTGGTCGACACCCGCAGCGGCTACGCCCTCGAACGCCTGCCGCGCTCCGAGGTGGAGGAGCTGGTCCTGGAGGAGGTGCCCGACATCGACTACAGCGACATCGGGGGCCTCGCCGCCCAGATCGAAGCCATCCAGGACGCCGTCGAGCTGCCGTTCCTGCACGCCGACCTCTTCCTGGAACACGAGCTGAAGCCGCCGAAGGGCATCCTGCTGTACGGGCCCCCGGGCTGCGGCAAGACCATGATCGCCAAGGCGGTCGCCAACTCCCTGGCCAAGCGCGTGGCCGAGAAGGAAGGCCGTGCGGATGCGCGCAGCTACTTCCTGAACATCAAGGGACCCGAGCTGCTGAACAAGTACGTGGGCGAGACCGAACGCCAGATCCGCCTGATCTTCCAGCGGGCCCGCGAGAAGGTCGAGGAGGGCCACCCGGTCATCGTCTTCTTCGACGAGATGGACTCCATCTTCCGGACCCGCGGCTCGGGCATCTCCAGCGACGTGGAGACCACCATCGTCCCGCAGCTGCTGAGCGAGATCGACGGGGTGGAGACGCTGAAGGACGTCATCGTCATCGGGGCGTCCAACCGCGAGGACATGATCGACCCGGCGATCCTGCGCCCGGGGCGCCTCGACGTGAAGATCAAGATCGAGCGGCCCGACGTCGAGGCGGCCAAGGAGATCTTCGCGGTCTACCTCCACAAGGACCTGCCGCTGCATCCCGACCTGGTGAAGGAGCACGGCGGCGAGGCGGAGGCGGTCAGCTCGCTGATCGCGGAGACCTGCCAGCGGATGTACGCGGAGGCCGACGAGAACCGCTTCCTGGAGGTGACGTACGCCAACGGCGACAAGGAGATCCTGTTCTTCAAGGACTTCAACTCCGGCGCCATGATCGAGAACGTCGTCGCCCGCTCGAAGAAGTCCGCCATCAAGCGCTACCTGAACGAGGGCCAGCGCGGCATCTGCGCGGAGGACCTCTTCCAGGCCATCCGGGACGAGTTCAAGGAGAACGAGGACCTGCCCAACACCACCAACCCGGATGACTGGGCGCGCATCTCGGGCAAGAAGGGCGAGCGCATCGTGTACGTGCGCACCCTCATCGCCGACGGCGGGGAGCCCGGCAAGTCGATCGAGAGCGTCAACACCGGCCAGTACCTGTAACTGCGGCGGCTGGCGCCTGGCGGCGCCACCGCCAGGTG
>JBBDQS010000019.1:5265-16593 GCA_040905805.1 Egibacteraceae bacterium
GCGCACTGGCCCGGCGACGCGCCCGGGCAAGTGGCCCGGCCACGCGACCACCTCCAAAGGGGCGCACTGGCCCGGCGACGCGCCCGGGCAAGTGGCCCGGCCACGCGACCACCTCCCAAGCGGGTTCGAACCGGACGTCGCAGGCCGGTGGGCGGCTACCCTGGATGCGCACCCTTCAGGAAGGCCGCCACACGTGGCGATCACGAAGTACCTGGGAACCGAGACCGAGTACGGCATCTCGGTGGTCGGCAGGCCGGACTTCAACCCGGTCCTGGCCTCGTCGCTGATCGTCAACGCCTACGCCGCCGACGGGCGCCCGCGGGCGCGGTGGGACTACGAGGAGGAGAACCCGCTGCGAGACGCGCGCGGGTTCACCCAGCCGGGCGCGCACGAGCCGCCACCGGAGGACGACATCGGCCTGGCCAACTCGATCCTGATCAACGGCGCGCGCTTCTACGTCGACCACGCGCACCCCGAGTACTCCTCGCCCGAGTGCTCGAACCCTCGTGACGCGGTCGTGTGGGACAAGGCCGGCGAGCGCATCCTCGAGGTGGCCGCCGCCCGCGGGGCGCAGGTCCTGCCCGGCGGGCCCGGCCGCATCGTCATCAGCAAGAACAACACGGACGGCAAGGGCGCCGCGTACGGGATGCACGAGAACTACATCGTCGACCGCGCCGTGCCGTTCGGCGAGGTGGTGCGCCAGATCACCCCGTTCTTCGTCACCCGCCAGGTGATGGTCGGGGCGGGGCGGATCGGCAACGAGTTCGGGCTCGACGACGTCGGGTACCAGATCTCCCAGCGGTCCGACTTCTTCGAGGTCGAGGTGGGCCTGGAGACCACGCTCAAGCGTCCGATCGTCAACACCCGTGACGAGCCCCACGCCGACCCCGACCGCTTCCGGCGCCTGCACGTGATCATCGGGGACGCCAACATGAGCGAGGTGTGCACCTACCTCAAGCTCGGGTCGGCGTCCCTGGTGCTGCTGATGATCGAAGACGGGTTCCTGCCCGACCCGCCGGCTGTCGCCGAGCCGGTCGCGTCGCTGCGTGCGGTCTCCCACGACCTCACCTGCGCGCGCCCGATCACCCTCGCCGACGGACGCCACGCCACGCCCATCGAGGTGCAGTGGCACTACCTGCAATATGCCAGGAAGTACTGCGAGGACGTCGACGACGCCCCGGCCTGGGGTCCCGACGTGCTGGCGGTCTGGGAACGGGTCCTGACAGCGCTGGAGGACGACCCCACCACCCTCGACGGGGTCGTGGACTGGGTGACGAAGTACTGCCTGCTGCAGCGCTACCGGGAGCGCGACGGGCTGGAGTGGGCATCCGACAAGCTCAAGCTGATCGATCTGCAGTACCACGACGTGCGCCAGGACAAGGGTCTGTACAACCGGTTGGCGGCCAGGGGGCGGATCGAGCGCATGCTCGACGAAGCCGAGATCGTCCGCGCCGTGACCCACCCGCCCGAGGACACACGCGCCTACTTCCGGGGACGGTGCCTGGAGAAGTACCGGGACCAGGTGGCGGCAGCCGGCTGGGACTCGATCATCTTCGACGTCGGCCAGGACACGCTGCAGCGGGTGCCGATGATGGACCCCGCACGCGGGGGGCGGGCGACCACCGAGGCACTGATCGACCGCTGCGACACCGCAGCGGAGCTCCTCGAGGCGCTCCAGGGCTGAGCGACCGGGCTGAACGGCGCAGGCCCCGCTCGCTACACTCGGGCACGAGGGCAGCAGTCCCCGGACACACGATGAGGAGACCACCATGAGCGAGGGTGGACAGGTTCGTCGGTCACGACCGAAGCAGGACGAGGAGAGCACCGCGCCCTCGGAGGAGACCGCCGAGTCGGTCGACACCTCCGAGGTCGACGAGCTGCTGGACGACATCGACGAGGTCCTCGAGGAGAACGCGGAGGAGTTCGTCAAGAACTACGTCCAGAAGGGCGGGCAGTAGCGTGCCGCGTCGGCCCCGGCGATGAGGATCCCACCTGAGCTCCAGTCCGGCTGGGCCGGCCAGGACCCCTTCGACCTGTCGGGACCGAGCTTCTCCGCGATGCTGCGACGGCGGGCACCCGAGCTCTCGGCGGCCACCTGGGACGCCGGCGGGGACCACGCATCGCCCCTCCACGTCGATGGCACCACCGTGCTCGCGCTGACCTATGACAGCGGTGTGGTCATGGCCGGCGACCGTCGGGCCACCGCGGGCAACGTGATCTCCAAGCGCGACATGCGCAAGGTCTTCGAAGCCGACGCGTGGTCGGCGGTGGGTATCTCGGGCGCCGCGGGCCCGGCCATGGAGCTGGCCAAGCTCTTCGCCACCGAGCTGGAGCACTACGAGAAGGTCGAGGGCGGACCGCTGTCGCTGGAGGGCAAGGCGAACAAGCTGGCGCAGATGGTGCGCGCGAACCTGCCCATGGCCATGCAGGGCTTCGTCGTCGTGCCCCTGTTCGGCGGCTACGACCCGCGCCTGAGCCGCTCATGCATCTACGAGTTCGACGCGGCCGGCGGCCGGTACGAGGAGCGCCGGTTCGCCACGCAGGGCTCCGGCGGCCGCGACGCCCGGGGGAGCCTCAAGGCCCGCTACCGCACGGACCTGGACGGGGAGGCCGCCATCGACATGGCCATCGAGGCCCTGTGGGACGCCGCGGACGAGGACTCGGCGACCGGTGGCCCCGACCTCGTGCGGGGGATCTACCCGCTGGTGGCGGTCATCGACGCCGACGGCTACCGCGAGATCCCAAGCGACGCGGTGGCGGCGCGCGTGCAGCACGTCATCGGCGACCGCCGCGACGTCTAGACTCGCTGGCTGGTCGGGCGACGCCGGCTGGCCGCACCATCCGGCCGCCCGGCCGACCACCCACCGTGGAGCGATCCCGAGAGGAGCGCATCGCCGTGTCGATGCCGATGCCGTACGTCTCGCCCGAGCAGCTGATGAAGGACCGGGCGGACTACGCCCGCAAGGGCATCAGCCGCGGTCGTTCCGTGGTCGCGGTCGCCTACGCGAGCGGGGTGCTGTTCGTCGCCGAGAACCCCTCCGCAACCCTGCACAAGGTCAGCGAGCTCTACGACCGCGTCGCGTTCGCCGCGGTGGGCCGCTACAGCGAGTTCGACCAGCTGCGCGTCCAGGGGATCCAGCTCGCCGACGTCCGGGGGTACCAGTACGCCCGGGAGGACGTCACCGGACGGTCGTTGGCCAACGTCTACGCCAACTTCCTCGGTCGGGCGTTCACCGAGGGCGCCAAGCCCTTCGAGGTCGAGCTGCTGGTCGCCGAGGTGGCCGACCGCGAGGCCGGGACCAGCCGGGGCCAGGCGCTGGAGATGTACCACATCCTGTTCGACGGCTCGATCACCGACGAGGCCGACTACGTCGCCATCGGCGGCAACGCCGACGCGATCGGCAGCGCGCTGGGTGCGGCCTACCGCGAGGGCATGGACCGCGACGCCGCGCTGCGCGCCGCCCAGCAGGCCCTTGCCAGCGCCGAGGAACGCGAGATCGAGCCCACCACGCTGGAGGTCGCGGGGCTCGACCGTGACCGGGGGCGACGCAAGTTCTTCCGGCTGTCGCCCGCCGAGGTCGCCGCTGCCCTGGGCTGACGTGGTGTGGCGGTCGCGCAGCACCGCCATGGGATGCTGGGGCCCCTACACTGGCCTTCCTCCAGGGAAGGCGCCATTCCCAATGCCCGCAGAGACGAGTCGTTAGATGGAACGCCGGATCTTCGGGCTCGAGGTCGAGTACGGCGTCACCTGCACGTTCCGGGGGCAGCGCCGTCTGTCCCCCGACGAGGTGGCGCGCTACCTGTTCCGTCGGGTGGTCTCGTGGGGACGGTCCTCCAACGTCTTCCTCGAGAACGGCGCCCGGTTGTACCTCGACGTGGGCAGCCATCCGGAGTACGCGACACCCGAATGCGACTCGGTGTACGGCGCGGTCGTGCACGACAAGGCCGGCGAGCGCATCCTCGAGGGCCTCGTGGATCAGGCGGAGCACCGCCTGCACGAGGAGGGCATCGCCGGCGAGATCTACCTGTTCAAGAACAACACGGACTCGGCCGGCAACTCCTACGGCAGCCACGAGAACTACCTCGTGACGCGGGTGGGGGAGTTCCAGAAGCTCGCCGACACGCTCATCCCGTTCCTGGTGTCGCGACAGATCTTCGCGGGAGCGGGGAAGGTCCTGCAGACGCCCCGCGGCGCGGTCTACTCGATCTCCCAGCGCGCTGAGCACATCTGGGAGGGCCTGTCGTCGGCGACGACCCGCAGCCGTCCGATCATCAACTCCCGCGACGAGCCCCACGCCGACGCCGAGCGGTACCGCCGCCTGCACGTGATCGTGGGCGACTCGAACATGAGCGAGTACGCCGTGTGGCTCAAGGTCGCGACCGCCGACCTGGTCCTGCGGATGGTCGAGGGTGGCGCGATCATGCGCGACCTCACCCTGGACAACCCCATCCGGGCCATCCGGGAGATCAGCCACGACATCACCTGCCGCCGGCGGGTCAAGCTGGCCGGAGGCCGGGAGATGAACGCCCTGGAGATCCAGCAGGAGTACTTCGAACGCGTGTCGCAGTTCATCCAGCACACCGGGTCTGACCCCGAGACCGAGAAGGTCCTCGCCGAGTGGGGGCGTGTGCTGCAGGCGCTGAACGACGACCCCCTGAAGCTCAGCCGGGAGTGCGACTGGGTCGCCAAGCACAACCTCATCGAGGACTACCGGCGCCGCCACGAGCTGCCGCTGTCCCACCCACGGGTCGGCATGGTCGACCTGCAGTACCACGACGTCAACCGCTCGCGCGGTCTGTATTACCTGCTGCAGCGGCGCGACAAGGTCGACCGGATCGTCACCGACGCCGAGATCGACGTCGCCCGCACGACCCCGCCCCAGACCACCCGGGCACGCCTGCGGGGGGAGTTCATCCGCCAGGCCAAGCGCAAGCGCCGGGACTTCACCGTCGACTGGGTGCACCTCAAGCTGAACGACCAGGCGCAGCGCACCGTGCTGTGCAAGGACCCGTTCCGTTACGAGGACGACCGCGTCGACAAGCTCATCGCCTCGATGTAGCGCCGTGTCGCCGTCGCGCGAGCGGGCTCAGCCGGCCCCGCCGGGCGTCGGCAGACCCGCTTCGGGCGGCGGCCGCGACTCCCGGGGCGGAGGGGGTGCCAGCGGCGCGTCGGGCGGGCCCGGCGAGCCCCGCACCGTCGGCGCGTCCCCGGGGGCGCCAGACGAGTCCGGCTCGTCCTCGGACGGGTCCGGCGAGGGCTCCGGACGCGGGGGCGGGCGCGGGGGCCGGCCTGTGGACACCCCCAGCGTGACCGTGGCCCCCTTCGTCACCGTGGCCCCCTCCCGCGGGCTCTGCCACACCACCGTCCCGGCCGGGGAGCTCGACGCCACCGAGCTGACCCGGCCCACGAGCTGGAGCTCGGTGAGCTCCGCGAGCGCCTCCGCCTCGTCCATGCGGCGCAGGTCTGGGACATCGAGCTCAGCCCGTACCTCGAGTGCCTCCGCCCCGCCACCGCTGTGCACGAACGCGACCGGCTCGACCCCCTCGAGTGCCGCGGCCATGAACTCCCGCCACATGGTGGCGGGCACCGACCCGCCGGTGACCCCGCGCATGGGGACGTTGCGGCCGACGTGGCCCATCCAGACCGCGGTCGACAGCACCGGGACGCTGCCGACGAACCAGGCGTCGTTGTTGTTCTGGGTGGTGCCGGTCTTGCCCATCGGCTCCCACCCCGACAGGCGCGCCCTGGTGCCCGTCCCGCGGCTGACGACGTCCTGCATGATGTCGACGATCACCTCGGAGACCTCGGGCTCCAGGGCCCGCTCGGGTCGGGTCTCGGCGACGTACACCTCGTTGCCGGCCGCGTCCTTGACGTGGTCGATGACGTGGGGCGGCAGGTAGTTGCCGTCGTTGGCGAACGTGCCGAACGCCGAGGCCATCTCCAGGGGTGTGACGCCCCGAGTCGCGCCGCCAAGCGCGATCGAGGGGTTGTGGACGCCCTGGGTCATCGCCTCCACGTCGATGCCCATGCGCGCGGAGAGGTCGAGGACGGGGCCGGTGCCCACGAGGAGCATCAGCTGGGCGGCGGCGGTGTTCGCGCTGCGCACCAGCGCCTCGCGCATGTCCAGGCGCCCGTAGCTGGAGTTGCCGTAGTTGCGCACCCCGTTGTCCTCGCGGGACCAGCCCGGGACGTCGTCGAAGTAAGCGGGGCTGCGGCCCTGCAGGGTCATGGACGACGGGAACCCCTCCTCCAGGGCGGCGGCGTACACGAATGGCTTGAAGGCGCTGCCGGGCTGGCGACGGCCCAGGCGGGCGACGTCGAACTGCTGGGTCGTGAAGTCCGAGCCCCCGTGGAGGGCCATGATCCTGCCGTTGCGGGGATCCACGGCCGCGATCGCGCCGGTCGGGCCTCCGGCCTCTGGGAACTGGTTCTTGACCACGTCGCTGGCGATCGCCTGCATGCGCGGATCCAGGGTGGTGTGGATCGCCAGCCCCCCGTTGAACAGCCGGTCGATGCGGTCCTGGCGGTCCTCGCCGAAGGCCGAGGTGCGGAAGAACTCGTCCTTGACCGCCTCCACGAAGTAGGGCTGCGAACTGGTCCTCGGGATGTTCTCGACGACGATCACCGGAACGGCCTGACGCGGCTCGACCTCGTCGAGGGGCAGGTAGCCCTCCTCGGCCATGCCCGCGAGGACCCGGTTGCGTCGGGCCAGCGCCCCGGCCGGGTTGCGCCGGGGGTCCAGGTCGCTCGGTGCCTGGATCATGCCCGCCAGCAGCGCCGCCTGCTCGACGGTCAGGTTCTCGGGGTCGACCTGGAAGTACTCCTCGGCTGCCGCGGCGATACCGTACGCCCCCGAGCCGAAGTACACCTGGTTGAGGTAGCGCTCCAGCAGCCAGTCCTTGCTGAAGCGCCGCTCCAGGGCGACGGCGTGCAGCAGCTCGTCGATCTTGCGCTGCACCGTCTGGTCGCCGCCGACGAAGTTGGCCTTCGCCAGCTGCTGGGTCAGGGTGGAGCCGCCCTGGGTGACGCTGCGGGCGCGGGCGTTGGCCACGAAGGCCCGGCCGATGCCCTCGACGTCATAGCCGGGGTGCTCGTAGAACTTGCGGTCCTCCGCCGTGATGACCGCCTGGCGCACGTGCGCTGGGACCTCCTCCAGGGCCACCACCCGGCGGTCCACCTCGTCGTGCAGCACCGCCAGGACGGAGCCGTCGGCGGCATACACGATGGAGCGCTGGTCCAGGTCCGGCAGCGCCTCGGCCGTGCCCGTGGAGAGGTCGATCTCCACCGCGCCGGCGGCGCTGCGCAGCGCCGGGACCATCCCGAGGGCGACCAGGGCCACGATCGCGATGATCCCCAGCAGGCCTGCCCCCGCGAGCGCGCTCAGCCGCACGGCCACCGTCGCCAGGTTCGAGGGGTCGCTGTCGCCGGCCCATCCTTGCGCCGGTCGCAGGCGCGGCACGCGTTCCAGGGACCCCAAACTCACACCCAATACGCTAGCGCCTCCACGCCGTCCCTGATGATCTGGGCGCGGCCCCGTACCATGCGCCTTCGTGAGCGAGACGGTTGCGACCCACGTTGCGCACGGGCTCGCCCTGGGCGGGGTGCTCGCGATCGCCGGCGCGTGGAGCCTCCGCGCCGGCGGCGGGGGACTCCCGCACCTCGGGGTCGGCGCCGTGGCCGGGGTGGCGGTCACCCTCGGGGGTCGGCTGGCGACGGTACCGTCGTGGGCCATCGTGGCGCTGGTGCTCCTGGCCGGCGCAGCCGTCGGTCGCCTGGCATGGTTCCTGGACGCCCGGGTGCGCAGCGTGCCGGGCCGCCCGGCGGTGACCGCCGACGTCGCGGTGCTCGGCGCCGCGGTCGCGACCGTCGGGCTGCTCGTGCCGGTGGGCGCGGCCCCGGCGGTCTACCCCCCGCTCAGCGCAGCGGTGCTGCCCAGCGGGGTCCCGGTGCTCGGCGGTTGGCCCGGGCTGCCCGGAGGGCTGGCAGCGCTGGCGCTGGGCGGCGCGGCGGTGTGGCTCCTCGCCTCGTCCCGGACCCCGCCCGCGACGGGCGAGCGCCTTGCCGCCCGTCGGTGGGCCGCCGCCGGGGCGGCGCTGGCGGGTGCGGCGGTGCTCGGGGGCGGGGCGCTCGTGGCCGGAGACGCGGGGGCCCGGGGCGCCGTCCTCGCCGCCGCGGACCCGGTCGGTCTGGCGATCCGAGCCAGCGCCGCGGGCCTCGCCGGACGAGGCAGCACGTGGCGGGCGGCAGCAGCAGGGCTGGCCCTGGGGGTTGCCGAGACCCTCGCCCGCGTGCTCGACCCCACCGGGGCCATCGTGATGCTGCCCGCCGTCGCGGTCCTCCTCGTGAGCGTGATCCTGGCATGGGACGACCGTCCCGGCACGCCGGCGCCGGTGACCGGGCCATGAGCGCCGACGCGCCCGACGGCCCCCTGCCGGCCGGCCTGCGCCGGCGGCGGGCTCTGGTCGCCGGGGTGGTGCTCGCCATCGCCTGGCCGTTCGTGCTCGCCGGGCCCGCCGCGTGGCGCACCGCCTCCCAGGTCCTGGCGCTCGTGCTGGTCGGCCTGTCCCTGACCGTGACCGTCGGATGGCTGCGGGTGATGGCCCTCTTCGCGCCCGCGGCAGCGGTCGCCGGCGCGGGTGCGACGGTCGTGCTGATCGGTGGGGGACGCCCGGGCCTGGGCTTGGCCGCCGCCCTCGTCGCCGGTGCGGCCGCGGGTCTCCTGGCGCTCGCCCCGGCATCCGCCAACCCGCGCCGGTGGCTGCCGGTCACGTCCCTCGTCCTCACCGTGGCGGGCGTGCTGGTCATGCCGCGACTGTTCCGTCCGGTCACCCCCTCCGGGCTCTTCGGCCTGGACCTGACCGACGACCGGGTGGTCTACCTCGTCGGCCTCGCGGTGGTGATCGCCGCCTGTGCCGGCGTGGCCCGTCTGCGGCTGCGCACGCCCGGGCGCCACCTCGCGGGGATCGGCGCGGACGACGGCACCGAGGAACCCCAGCGCTGGTGGGTCGCCGGCGTCGCCCTCTCGGGGAGTCTGGCCGGTGCGGCCGGGTACCTGACCGCCCTGCTGCACCACGGGGTCCCGAGCCCGATGGAGTTCTCCCCGACGACCGCAGTGGCCTACCTCGCGATCCCGTTCGTGGGCGGTGCGTCGACGGTTGGCGGGGCCGTCGTGGGCGCCGTCGTGTTCCTCACCGCAGCCCGGACCTCGCTCGCCCTGGGCCTGGCGTCCGTCACGCTGCCCGCCGTGCTGCTCGTCGTGGCCGCGGCGGTGCGTCACGACGGCCTGGTGGCCTGGGTGAGGGTCAGAGCGGGGCATCGCCGATAGCCTCGAGCACCGGTAGCCTCAAGCACATGTCGGACCGGCTGGAGCGGCTGATCAACCTCGTGATCGCGCTGCGGGAGACGCGCCGTCCGATGGCGATCGAAGACGTGCGCCGGCGGGTAGCCGGCTACGGGCAGTCCGACCACGGCGCGTTCCGGCGCATGTTCGAGCGCGACAAGGCCGACCTGCGGGCGTTGGGCGTGCCGCTCGAGACGGCACGGGTCGACCGGTTGAGCGACGTGCAGGGCTACCGCATCGACCCCCGTCGCTACGACCTGCCGGCGGTCCAGCTGGACGCCGAGGAGCTGACCGCCCTGGCGCTCGCCCTGGAGGCGACGGGGCTGCGCGACGAGGGCGGACCGGGACTGCTGAAGCTCGAGGTCGACGCCGGGCAGCCCACCGGGATGACCGGCCCCGGGCGGCCACCGGTCGGCGTGACGTCGGCGGCGCCGCCGCACCGCGACGTACTGCTGACCGCCCAGCTCACCCGCACGCCGGTGTGCTTCCGGTACCGGCCGCCCGGGCGCGAGGAGTCGCAGCGGACCGTCGACCCCCACGCCCTGGTGCACCGTCGCGGACGTTGGTACCTCGTCGGTCACGACCACGGGCGGGCCGAGCGCCGGGCGTTTCGTCTGGACCGCATCACCGGACCGGTCACCACGGCCGGGGAGCCAGGCGCCTTCCCGCCACCGCCGACGGTCGGCGTCGACGACGTCGTGCCGCCGCCTCCCCCGGGCGGTCCCCGCACCGCCGAGGTCACCGCCGCGCCCGAGGTCGCGTGGGTCGTCGCACGCCGCGCACGGGGCGGCGGCCGGCCCCTGGAGGATGGCTGGACGGCCTACACGGTGGCGGTGAGCGACCCCGACGAGTTCGCCCGCTGGATCCTGGAGCTCGGCGACCAGGTGGAGGTCTGCGGCCCCCCCGAGCTGCGTGCCGGCATCGTGGAGCGCCTCCAAGCGGTGCTCGGGGATCCGCCTTGAGCCGCCCAGCAGGCACGCTGGAGCGCCTGGAGCGCATCCTCACGATGGTGCCCTGGCTCCTGGACCATCCCGGGACCCCCGTGGAGGAGGTCTGTCAGCGCTTCGCGGTGTCCCGGGACCAGCTGGCGTCCGACCTCGACATCCTCGGCTACTGCGGGCTTCCCGGCTACGGCGGCGGCGACCTCGTCGAGGCCTCGATCGTGGGGGATCGGGTGCTCGTGCGGATGGCCGACTTCTTCCGGCGGCCGCTGCGGCTGAGCCTGCGCGAGGCCCTGACCCTGCTCCTTGCCGCCCGGACGATGACCGGCGTCGCCGGGCTTGCGGAGTCAGCGGCCCTGCGGCGCGCCGAGGCGACGCTCACCGGGCTGATCGGCGCCGCGGCGGGGGAGGGCGGCGACACCGAGGCCGACCCCCGCATCACCGTCGACCTCGGCGCCCCCGGCGACGAGCACCTCGCCGCCCTGCGGGAGGCCGTGGAGGCGCGCCAGGTGGTGCGCATGACCTACCGCTCGGGGTCGCGCGCCGAGGTCACCGAACGCGACGTGGAGCCGTGGAGCCTGACCGGGTCGCTCGGCGCGTGGTACCTGCAGGGGTACTGCCGGATGGCCCGGGCGCCGCGGGCGTTTCGCCTGGACCGCATCCGCGAGCTCGCGGTCACCGCCGAGGTCGCCGACCCGGCGGAGCATCCGGTCGGCGCGACGACGCCCGTGTACGAGCCCGGACCAGACGACGAGCGGGTCGTGCTCGATCTCGGTCCGGACGCCTGGTGGGTGACCGAGTGGGCGGTGGTCGAGGACGTCAGCGAGCACGACCACGTCCGGCGGGTCACGCTGCGGTCCGGGAGCCGGGAGTGGATCACCCGGCTGGTGATCTCGCTCGGTGGCGGCGCGACCGTGGTGGAGCCCGCCGGCCTGCGGACCGCTGTCGCCGCCCGCGCCCGCACCATGCTCGAGCGCTACCGCGGGGACTGAGACGTGAATCGCTCCGAGCCTGCGAGGACGATTCTCTGCTGTGCCGGGTGTGGG
>JBBDQS010000019.1:16603-55984 GCA_040905805.1 Egibacteraceae bacterium
TGGCGGTCGCGAAGCGACCGCCCTGGATGCTGAGATGTGCATCGTTGCAAGGGGCGCGCTCAAGTTCCTGCCTGCGGGGGCCGAGACATCACGTGACCGCACGCAACCCGAGCTCACCAGCGGAAGGTGAGGAGCATGACGACCATCAAGACCAACTGTCCGACCTGCGGCGAGGTCGACCTCACCCCCGACGACATCGAGCTGCACCCCGGGCCCGACGCAGGCCAGGGGTCGTTCTACGCCTTCGGCTGCCCCGGCTGCCAGGGGCTGGTGCGCAAGGAAGCCGACGAGCGCGTCGTGCGCCTGCTGGTGTCGGCCGGTGTGTCCCGGGTCGTCGCGGTCGCGGCCCCGCAGTCGCAGGACCCGCCGCTGACCTACGACGACCTGCTCGACCTGCACGCCCTGCTGGCCACCGACGCGTGGTTCGACGACCTCCTGGACCTCGTGCACCCGTAGCGGGCGCTACGCTCGGGTCATGTCCGTCTTCGTCATCCTGGCCCTGGCGTGTGCGGTCATGGCGTGCGCCGCGGCCGTCCTCGCGACCTTCCAGGTGGTGTCCGCCAGCCGGCGGCTGGCCGGCACGGTCGGCGAGACGATGACCCAGCTGCGCCCCCTGGTCGACGAGCTCACCCAGGAAGCCGCGGTGACGGCCGCGGAGCTCGAGGCCTTCAGCGCCCGCGGCGGGGATCGCTGAGCCTCGGGTGCGCTGAGCAGGGAGAACAGGTCCCTGCGGTCGGAGGGCGCCGCGGCATACACTGGTCGGTGATGGCCGCCACCAGTCGCATCCACACGCTCGGGGAGTCCCCATGAACACCGTCGTCGCGATCACCCCACCCGGCATGCCCGAGCTCATCGTGATCGTGGTCGTGCTCGTCTTGCTCTTCGGGGCCCGGAAGCTGCCCGAGCTCGGCAGCTCCGTCGGCCAGAGCATCAAGAACTTCAAGAAGGGCATCGCCGAGAGCAGGGACGCGGGGTCCGAGACCTCCACGCCGGACCCGGACCCGGAGCAGGTGGGCCAGGACTCCCGCCCCAAGAGCGAGCAGTAGTCGGTCCCATCCATGGCAACGACCGCGACGCCACGCGACGCGGGGGGTGACAGCGCACCGCCTGCCGTCGGCGAGATGACGCTCTTCGAGCACCTGAACGAGCTGCGCGGCCGCCTGTTCAAGTCGGCGCTGGCCATCGCGCTCGGCTTCGCGGTCGGCTTCGTCTTCCGCCACGACGTGTTCGCGGTGCTGATCCGCCCGTACTGCGAGCTCGATCCCGCCCTGCGCGCCGGTTCCACCCTGTTCGACGCCGATCGCTGCCAGCTGATCGTGACCGAGCCGCTGGCGATGTTCTTCCTCAGCCTGAAGGCCGCCGCGGTGGTCGCGGTCGTGATCGCGGCTCCCTATGTGTGCTACCAGATCTGGCGGTTCGTGACGCCGGGGCTGGAGGCGGTGGAGCGCAAGTACGCCCTTCCGTTCCTGGTCATCAGCCAGCTGCTGTTCATCGGTGGCGCGGTCTTCAGCTACGTGGTCATCCCCCGGGGCCTGGAGTTCCTGCTGGGCCTCGCCGGCGACGACGTCGTCGCGCTGCTCGACGCGGACGCCTACCTGGGCTTCATGCTCCAGGTCATGGTGAGCTTCGGGATCGCGTTCGAGTTCCCGCTGATCCTGATCATGCTGGCGCTCATGGGCGTCGTGGGCACCGAGGGCCTGCGCCGGTGGCGACGGCACGCGATCTTCGGAGCGTTCGTGGCCGCAGCCATCATCACCCCCACCCAGGACCCCTTCACGCTGTTCGTGATGGCCGCTCCGCTCGTGCTGTTCTACGAGATCTCCATCCTGGTGGCCCGGCTCATCGAGCGCCGCCGGCGCCAGGACGTGCTCGACCCGGCGTGACCTCCCCCGACGGTCTGCACACGGAGCCGTACGCGGCGTTCGCCCGGGCGTACGGCTTCCCGCTGGACGACTTCCAGCTGGCGGGGATCACGGCCCTGGCGGAGGATCGCTCGTGCCTGATCGCCGCGCCGACCGGGGCCGGCAAGACCGTGGTGGGCGAGTACGCCGTGTGGCGGGCCCTGGAGCGCGGTGGCAAGTGCTTCTACACCACGCCGATCAAGGCGCTGTCGAACCAGAAGTACGCCGACCTCTGCCGCCGGCACGGCGCGGACGCCGTCGGGCTGCTCACCGGCGACAACGTCGTGAACGGCGAGGCGCCGGTGGTCGTCATGACCACCGAGGTGCTGCGCAACATGCTCTACGAGGGGTCCTCGACGCTCGTGGGCCTGCACGCGGTCGTCCTGGACGAGGTGCACTATCTGGGCGACCGGGCCCGCGGGGCGGTCTGGGAGGAGGTCATCATCCAGCTGCCGCTCAGCGTGCAGCTGGCGTGCCTGTCGGCCACCGTGTCCAACGCCGAGGAGTTCGGGGCGTGGCTGCTCTCCGTGCGGGAGTCCTGCGACGTGGTCATCTCCGAGGTCCGGCCGGTGCCGCTCGAGCACCACTACGCGGTCAACAACCGCATCTACCCCATCTTCCGGGCGGGCAAGAAGGGCGGCAAGACCCCCTCGGCGGAACGGGTCGCCGCCGCCAAGCAGGCCCGCGGCGGGACGCCCAACCCGGAGGTGCTCATGCTGGAGCGCCGGTCAGGGAGCAGCGGGCGGCCGTCGCGCAAGGGCTACCGCCAGCACACCGGGGTCCGCCTGCGACCCCCGCGGCGCAGCGCGGTCGCGGTCGAGCTGCGCCGCCGCACGTGGCTGCCGGCGATCTACTTCCTGTTCTCGCGGGCCGGCTGCTCCGACGCCGTCGGCCAGCTGGTGCGCGACGGTGTGCGGCTGACCACCCCCCCGGAGGCCGAGGCGATCCGCGAGATCGTGGCGGAGCGCACCGCCGGCCTGCCCCCCGAGGACCTCGACGTGCTCGGGTTCGACGCCTGGTCCCACGCGCTCGAACGGGGCGTCGCCGCGCACCACGCGGGCATGGTGCCGGTGTTCAAGGAGACCGTCGAGCGGTTGTTCGTGCAGGGCCTCGTCAAGGTTTGCTTCGCGACCGAGACCCTCGCGCTCGGGATCAACATGCCGGCCCGCACCGTCGTGGTGGAGCGACTGGAGAAGTGGAACGGGCAACGCCACGCGCTGCTGACCCCCGGCCAGTTCACCCAGCTCACCGGCAGGGCCGGGCGGCGGGGGCTCGACCCCGTCGGTCATGCGGTCGTGCTCTACCAGCGCGACGTGGACTTCCCGGCGGTCGCGTCCCTCGTCGGGCGGCGCGTCGAGCCGCTGCGGTCCAGCTTCGCTCCCTCCTACAACATGGCGGTCAACCTCCTGCGCCGCCACACCCGGGTCGAGGCCGAGGGCCTCCTGGCGCGCTCGTTCGCGCAGTTCCAGGCCGACGGGGGAGTCGTCGGCGACGAGGCCCTGCTCGCCCGCAACCGCGAGGCGCTGGCGGGATACGCCCAGAACCTGCGTTCGGAGGCAGGCAACTTCGCCGAGTACTGGTCCCTGCGCCAGGAGCTGTCCCACCGGGAGAGCGAGGGCGCCCGGCGGCGGCGGCGGCGTCAAGGGGAGACGGTCGAGGCCGGCCTGGCGTCCCTGCGTGAGGGCGACGTCATCGTGCTCCCAGACGCCGACGACGATCCCGGCCTGGCGGCGATCGTGTCCCGCACCACCAGCCGCTCGGGCACGCCCCTGGTGGGCGCCGTCACCCACGACCGCAAGCTGGTCCGGCTCGGGCCCCGCGAGTTCGAGCGGCCGCCCCGCAAGGCCGGCTGGGTGACCCTCCCGCGCGGCGGTGGGCCCCGGCAGAGCGACTACCGCAAGGAGCTCGCGAACCAGCTGCGCCGTATCGAGGCGCCCTCGGCTGGGCCGCCCAGACCCGCGGTCGGGGCACCCGACGAGGCCACCCGGGAGCGCATCGCCGAGCTGCGGGCAGCGATCCGCGACCATCCGGTCCACCACGATCCCGCGCTGCCCGACGTCGAGGTGTGGGCCCATCGCTACGACGAGCTCGCCGCCGACACCGAGCGCGTCGAGCAGCGGGTCCGCCAGCGCACCGGCTCCCTGGTCCGCCGGCTGGACCGCATCATCGGGGTCCTCACCGACCTCGGCTACCTCACCGACGACGACCTCGACCCCGAGCCCACCGGCCCAGGGGTCCTGCTCGCGGGGCTGTACGCCGACACGGACCTGGTGCTGGCCGAGGTGCTGCGCCGGGGCGTCCTGGACGTCCTCGACGGGCCCGAGCTGGCCGCCGTCGCCAGCACGTTCGTGCACGAGAGCCGGCTGAAGGAGCCACCCGAGCCCTCGCTGCCGACCGCCGGGGTCGAGGCCGCGTTCGAGCAGGTCGTGAGGGTGTGGAAGGAGGTGGTCGCCCGGGAGGAGGCCGCGTCCCTGCCCCAGACCCGCCCGCCGGACCCGGCCTTCGCCGACATCGTGTGGCGGTGGGCACACGGCGCCGACCTCGACGAGGCGCTCGGGACCTCCGACCTCACCCCGGGGGACTTCGTGCGCGACACCAAGCAGGTCGGCGACCTGCTGCGGCAGCTGCGGGACACCGACCACACGCCGGTCGTGTCGACCGCGCACCAGGCCGCCCGCTCCCTGGTCCGCGGGGTCATCGCCTACAGCGGTCTGTAGCCGCGCCGCTAGCATGCGCCAGCATGCGCACGGTTGACGCCGAGCTCCTCACCGAGCTCACTGGCCTGGTCGGGGCCGCGCAGGTGAGCACCGAGGCGGGTGAGCTCGCCGCCCACGCCCGTGACTGCTGGCCCCGCCTCATGATGCGCGAGCGCGCCGGCGAGGTCCTGCCGCGACCGGCGGCGGTCGTGTGGCCGACCGGCACCCCCGGCGCGTCCGCGCTCTACGCGTGGGCCACGCGCCGGGGCGTGGCGGTCGTGCCGTTCGGCGGCGGGGGCGGGGTCGTCGGTGGCGCCGCACCGGTCGAGGGCGGCATCGCGGTCGACACCAAGCGGCTGAACCGGGTGCTGGAGCTCGACGAGGAGTCCGGGTACGTCGTGGTGCAACCGGGCGTCATCGGGCAGAACCTGGAGGAGTGGCTCGGTCCGCGTGGCTACACGCTCGGCCACTTCCCGAGCTCGATCACCTTGTCCAGCGTGGGCGGCTTCGCCGCTGTCCGGTCGGCCGGGCAGCTGTCCACCAAGTACGGGCCGTTCGCGGTGATGGTGGCCGGTCTGGAGGCGGTCCTGCCCGACGGCACGGTGCTGCGCCGTCGGGCGCAGCCCGCGTCAGCGGCGGGGCCTGACCTGACCGGGCTGTTGCTCGGGTCCGAGGGCACACTCGGCTTGATCACCGAGCTCACCCTGCGCGTGCATCCCAAGCCGGAGGCGATGGCCTTCGCCGGCTACCGCATGCCGTCCTTCACGAGCGGTCTCGCGGTGCTGCGCGACCTGCTGCGCACCGGGCTGCGACCAGCCGTCCTGCGCCTGTACGACCCGACCGAGACGCAGATGAACCACGCCGACCAGGTCGAGGCACCTCCAGGACGGTCGCTGCGCGACCGCCACACCCGGCACAGCAGAGAATCGCCTCCGCAAGCTCCGGCGATTCACGTCTCAGACGGCTGCCTGCTGGTCGTGGTCTGCGAGGGCTGGTCGGACCTCGTCGCGTTGGAGGATCGCACCGTGCGGGCCACGGTCGGCGCGCACGGCGGCGAGGACCTCGGGGAGGCGCCGGGGCGCCACTGGCACACCCACCGCTACGACGTCAGCTATCGGCTGGCCGACCTCATCAAGCCCGGTGGCGTGTTCGGCGACGCCGTGGCGGTCGACACCTTCGAGGTCGCCGCCCCCTGGGCTCGCCTCCGCGCGACCTACGAGGCGGTCCGCACGGCGCTGGCAGCGCACAGCGACCTGGTGCTCTGCCACGCCAGCCACGCCTACCCCGACGGGGCGGCGCTGTACTTCACCTTCGGCGCCGCCGGGCAGGGCGACGAGGCCGCCGTGGCGGCCCGCTACGACGCTGCCTGGGCGGGCGGCCTGGACGCGGCGGTGCGGTCCGGCGCGACCATCACCCACCACCACGGTGTGGGCCTGGTGCGGGCGCCCTGGCTGGCCGAGGAGCTCGGCGAGGGCGGCATGACGCTGCTGCGGCGGGTGAAGGCCGCGCTCGACCCGGCGGGGATCGCCAACCCCGGCAAGTTGGGGCTGGGTCTCGGGGGGACCGGATGACCCGGCCCCGACTCCCAACGATCGCGGACATCCGAGCCCACGCCGAGCACTGCTCGTACAACGCCAAGCTGTGCCGGTTCGCCTGCCCGGTGGCGACCGCCACGGGCAGGGAGTCGGTCACCCCCTGGGGCATCAACCGGGCCATCACCGCCGCCGCGCAGGACGGGGCGGTCACCGCCGCGACTGCCGCCGCCGTGTACGGGTGCACGGGCTGCCGGTCATGCGGCGGGGTGTGCCTGCCGGGCCTGGACCTGCCGACCCACGTCCGCGCCGCCCGCGCCGAGGTGGTCGCGGCGGGCCTCGCACCGCCGGGCGTGGAGGCGGGCGCCGGCCGGGCCTGCGCGCCCGCTCCCGAGCTGCTGGCCGGCGCGCAGCCGGGTGCGGCCACCGTGGTCTACCCGGGCTGCCGCTCGGCCGGCGGGGCGGCGCTGGCAGCGGTGCTGGCCGCCCTGGGCCACCCCTATGACGTCGTGGCCGACGCCACCTGCTGCGGGGCCCGCACCGTGGACGTCGGGCACGCCGAGCGCGGCCTCACCGAGGCCGCGGCGCTCGGCCGGCACCTGGAGCGCGCGGGGACGATCGTCGTGGCCGATCCCCACTGCGCCCGGTGGCTGCGCATCGACCACGACGACGAGCGGGTGGTGCCGCTCGCGGTGTTCCTGGCCGACCGGCTCGACGGGTTGGCAGCCCGGACCACGCCCGCAGCATCGCGCCCCGTCGCCTGGCACGATACGTGCTGGCTCGGACGGGGGATGGGCGTCTACAACGAGCCCCGGGCGGTCCTGCGGGCGGCCGGGACGCCGCTCGTCGAGCCGGCCCACACCCGCCAGCACGCCCGCTGCGCCGGTGGCGGCATGGGCTATGCCGAGACCGACCCCGCCGGTGCCGAGCGGATCCTGGCGGGCTGCGCCGCCGGCCTGCGGGGCGCGCTGTCGGGTGCCGACGGCCCGGTGGTCACCGCCTGCCCCACGGCGACCGACCGGTTGCGCGCCGCCGGCCTCGACGCCCACGACCTCGCCGGCTGGCTCGCCAGCCGCCTCGACGACGGAGAACCGGTGATGTCACGATGAGCCACACGTTCGGGCCCCTGCGGCTGATCGCCAACATGGGTGCGGGCCGCGGCGCCGTCGGGACGACCCTGACGACGCTGACCGAGCATCTGGCGGCCCTGGGGGTGGAGTTCGACCTGGTCCGGACCACCGCCGCCGGCCATGCCACACAGGCCGCGCGCGACGCGCTGGCCGACGGGGTGCGCTACCTCGCGGCGGTCGGTGGGGACGGCACCGTGCACGAGGTCGCCAACGGCATGGTGGAGTGGGTGTCCCCCGGCGACGGGGGCGCGCCCGAGCCCCGTCCGGTGGCACCCGACGCGGTCCTGGCCGTGGTGTCGGCCGGGTCGGGATGCGACTTCGCGCGCACCTTCGGGCTGGACCGCAAGCCGGAGATCCTCGCCAAGCGCCTGGCCACCGATCAGGTCATGCCGATCGACCTCGGCGTGGTCGGCTTCGTCGACGCGGACGGGGAGCCGCAGGCGCGGATCTTCGTGAACATCGCGGAGGTCGGCTACGGCGCGGAGGTCGTGCGGCGCGCGGCGCGGTTCCCTCGCTTCATCGGCCGGCTGCGCTACCTGCTGGCCTCGTGGAGCGCGATCGCCGCCTTGGAGCGCCAGGAGACCACCGTCACGATCGGCACGGAGGAGAAGACCCTCGCCGTGGTGGAGCTCGTGGTGGCCAACGGCCAGTTCTTCGGCGGGGGGATGAAGGTCGCACCGCGCGCCCTGCCGGACGACAACCGGTTCAACGTCCAGGTCTTCACCGGGCAGCGCAGCCAGGTGTTCCTGCTCACGTCCAAGATCTTCCGCGGCGAGCACGTCCCCCACCCCGAGATCGTCGAGCGCATGGCCCAGACGGTCGCCATCGCCCCCGACACCCCGCTGCTGGTCGAGGCGGACGGCGAGCTGCTCGGGACCACGCCCGCGCGCTTCTCGCTGCTGCATCGGGCGCTGCGCCTCAAGATCTGACGCCGATGCGGAGAATCGCCCTCGCAAGCTCGGAGCGATTCTCGAGTCAGGCGGCCGGGCCGCCTGACCGGCGCGGTGGCCTCGCGGGCGCGGCCGGGGCGGCGGCGCGCAGGGGCACCACCCCGCGCTCGGCGGCGATGCGGTCGCGGTAGGCGGCGACGCTCGCGGCCGCCTCCCCCGCCGTCCACCCGAGGACGTCGGCCAGGACGGCGGCCACCGCGTCGGCGGCTCGACCGCCGCCCGCGGGGTCACGCAGCGACACCCGGGTGCGCCGGTCGAGGACATCGTCCACCGACAGGGCCATCTCCTGCTCGACGGCCCAGCGCGCCTCCGCCCGCAGGTAGGGCAGGCCCGGGACCAGGGCATCCGCGCCATCCGGCGTCGTGGCCGCCAGCTCGGCCACCTCCACGGCCTGGTCGCCGTGACGCTCGACCAGCGGCCCCGCCAGGCCCGGGTCGAGGCCGAGGGCACCCAGGACGCCCGCGGTGCGCGCACCGGCAGCGTCCACCCGTCCCCGCAGCCCCAGGGGGATGCGGTCGCTGTGCCCGCGGGAGCCCGCCGCGGCGCCACCGAGGGTGGCGGCGACACGGTCGACAACCTCCGCGGCCATGGCCCGGTAGGTCGTCAGCTTGCCGCCCGTGATGGTGAGCAGCCCCTCCGGGCCCGCCACCACGGCGTGGCGTCGCGACAGGGTCTCGGAGTCCATGGGCAGGTGCGCCTCCGAGACCAGCAACGGTCGCAGACCCGCCCAGGCGCCGACCGCGTCGCGAGGTCCGAGGTCGGTGCCGAACGCCGCATTGACGGCGTCGCTGAGGTACGCCGCGTCGGCCGCGCTGACGGTGGGGGCGTCGAGCGGTCCCCCGTAGGCCTCGTCGGTGGTGCCGACGACCACGCACTCCTCCCACGGCAGCACGAAGACCATCCGCCCGTCCCCGGCCGTCGACGGGATCAGCGCCGCAGCGGTGACCCGCACGTCTGCGGCCGGGAACACCAGGTGCACCCCCTTGGAGGGGACCAGGGTGGCGCCGCCCGGATCGTCGGCCAGCGACCGCAGGTGGTCGGCCCACACCCCCGTCGCGGAGACGGTCTGGCGGGCCCGCACCGCCACCTCGCGCCCGCCCACGCGGTCGCGCACGGTCGCCCCGGTCACGCGCCCGCCGGACTGGTGCAGCTCGACGACCTCCGCCCGGGTCGCGATGTCGGCCCCGAAGCGGTGCGCGGTGCGGGCGACCTGCAGGACCAGCCGCGCGTCGTCGGTGCGGCAGTCGTGGTACTCGTATCCGCCCTGGCCGAGGCCCTGCACCAGGCCCGGGATGCGATCGGCGACCTCGGCGGGGCGCAGGCGGTGGTGGCGCTCGACGTTGCGGAAGGACGCGAGGCCGTCGTAGATCCACATGCCGAGGCCGGTACGCGCGGTGCTGCGCCAGCGGCCGGTGTCGGGCACCACGAACGGCAGCGGCCGGACGAGGTGGGGCGCCAGCCGCCGCAGGAGGTCGCGCTCCACCGCGCTCTCGCGGGTCAGGCCGAACATCGCCTGGGCCAGGTAGCGCAGGCCACCGTGCACCAGGCTCGACGACCGCGACGAGGTGCCCGCAGCGAGGTCGTCGCGCTCCACCAGCCCCACCCGCAGCCCGCGCGCCGCGGCGTCCAGGGCGATGCCCGCCCCGGTGATCCCCCCGCCGATCACGAGCAGGTCATAGCCGCGGTCGCCGAGGCGGTCGAGGTTGGCCTCGCGGGTGGCGGCCGAGAACGCGCGGAGCATGCTTTGCACCCTACCCGTGCCGGGGGCGTGCGCCTGGCAGCAGACGGGCGCGCGGCTCACTAGGATCTCGCACTATGGGCACGACGACGCTGCAGCGGGCCGAGGCCACCATGCGATCGATGGGGGTGGACGCGCTGCTGCTCGGGCCCGGCGCGGACCTGCGCTACCTGACCGCCTACCACGCGCTGCCCCTGGAGCGGCTCACACTGCTGGTGGCGCGGGCCGACGGCGTGCACACCCTGGTCGTGCCCGCCCTCGAGCGGCCCCGCGCCGAGGACGCCGGGCTGCCCGACGCGGTCACCGTCGTCGACTTCTCCGAGACCGACGATCCCTTCGCGGTCGCCGCCGCTGCGCTCGACGGCATCGGCACGGGCCCCCGTCTCGGCGCGGGGGATCGCCTCTGGTCGACGTTCCTGTTGGGGTTGCAGGCCGCGGTCCCCGCAGCCACGTGGATCCGGGCGTCGTCGGTCACCCGCGAGCTGCGGATGCGCAAGGCGCCGGCGGAGGTGGACGCCCTGCGGCGGGCCGGACAGGCCATCGATCGGGTGCACACCGATGTGGCGGCGCTATTGCGGCCCGGCCGCACCGAGAGGGAGGTGGGCCGCGACATCGGCGAGCGGATCCTCGCCGAGGGACACCAGGCGGTGAACTTCGTGATCGTGGCGTCCGGGCCGAACGGGGCGTCGCCGCACCACGAGACCGGGCCGCGTCGCCTGGCCGACGGCGACGCGGTGGTGGTGGACATCGGCGGCACCTTGGACGGGTACTGCTCGGACTGCACCCGCAACTACGTGGTGGGCTCGGCCCCCGAAGGCTACGCCGACGCCCACCAGGCGCTGGAGGCGGCCCAGCGCGCGGCGGTGGAGGCGGTTCGTCCCGGCCAGACGGCGGCGGAGATCGACGCGGCGGCCCGCGAGCCGCTCGAGGCAGCCGGGTACGGGCCGGCGTTCGTGCACCGCACCGGCCACGGCATCGGGCTGGAGGAGCACGAGGACCCCTACATCGTCGCCGGCAACGACCTCGAACTCGAGTCCGGGATGGCGTTCTCCGTGGAACCGGGGGTCTACCTGCCGGGGCGGTTCGGCATGCGCATCGAGGACATCGTGGTGGTCACCCCCGACGGGTGCGAGAACCTCAACCGCCTCGAGCGGGCCCCGGTGCGGATATGACCGCCGAGACCACGCCGCAGGTCAGCCGTGCGCGCATCGAGGAGGTGCAGCCGCTGGCGGCCGAGTACCGGCGCGACGCCCAGCAGATGGGCACCACGCTCGAGCCCCCGCTGCCCACCGGCGCGCTGTTCTGGATGGCGACATCACCCGAGGGCGACCCCATGGGCTACGCGGCAGGCACGCTGAGCCCCGAGGGGCTCGTGCTGGGCCCCTTCTTCGTGCGGGCGGGTCACCGGCGGGCCGGGGTGGGCCGGCGCCTGCTGGCCGAGATCGAGCGCTGGGCCACCGGGGCGCGCATCCCCGTGGTCGAGGTGTCGGTGGCCGCGGACAACCCGGCCGGGGTCGCGTTCCTGGAGGCCGCGGGCTACCAGGCCCGCCGCCTGCTCATGGCCCGACGCGACCCGACACCGTGAGCCCCGAGCACCCGGACACCGAGCACCGGGCGCTGCTCGACGTCGTGCGGTCCTACGCGACCGCCGAGCTCCAGCCGCGGGCGTCCGCCGACGAGGCCGCCGGCCGCTTCCCCCGCGACGTGTTCGCCCAGCTCGGCGAGCTCGGGCTGATGGGGCTGCCCGTGGCCGAGGAGCACGGTGGTGGCGGCGGCCAGCCCAGCGGCATCGCCCTGCAGGTGGCCGAGGAGCTGAGCCGGGCGTGGCTGACCGTGGGTCTCGGGCTGTCGGTGCACGCCCTGGCGACGTGGGCGGTGGAGGCGTACGCGGCGCCGGAGGTGGCGGCCGAGGTCGTCCCGCGCCTGGCGACGGGGGAGTGGCTGGGGGCGTACTGCCTGTCCGAGCCGGGCAGCGGCTCGGACGCCGCGGCGCTGGTCACCAGCGCGCGTCGGGACGGGGACGACTACGTGGTCGACGGGACCAAGGCGTGGGTGAGCCATTCCGGGACCGCCGACGTGTACGTGCTCATGTGCCGCACGGGCGAGGACAAGACCGGTGGCATCAGCGCCCTGCTCGTCCCGGCCACCACCCGGGGGGTGAGCTTCCCGCCACCGGAGCACAAGATGGGGTTGCGTGCCTCGCCCACCGGCCAGGTCGTCTTCGACGGCGCGCGGGTGCCCGCGCGCAACCTGCTCGGAGGGGAAGGCGACGGCTTCCGCATCGCGATGCGCGCGCTTGAGGGCGGTCGGCTGGGCATCGCCGCCTGCTCGGTCGGCCTCGCCCAGTGCGCGCTGGACCACGCCGTGGCCTACGCCCGCCAGCGCGAGCAGTTCGGCCGGCCCATCGGCGAGTTCCAGGGCGTGGGGTTCCTGCTCGCCGACATGGCCGCGGGGATCGAGGCAGCCCGGGCGCTGTACCGGGCCGGCGCGGCCCGCCGCGACGCCGGGCAGGACCACCGCCGCCTGGCCGCCATGGCCAAGCTGGTCGCCAGCGACACGGCCATGGCCGTCACCACCGACGCGGTGCAGGTCTTCGGCGGGTACGGCTACACCACCGAGTACCCGGTCGAGCGGCTCATGCGCGAGGCCAAGGTCCTGCAGATCGTCGAGGGCACCAACCAGATCCAGCGCATGGTGATCGCCCGCGACCTCCTCCGCGGGTAGCCGGTGGCCTCCCCCGACCGCGACCGCGACCGCGACCGCACGACCGTCCGCCGAGCCCTGACCGCCGGGGTGGGGCTCTGGGTGGCGCTCGCCGCGGTGGGGCTCACCCTGGTCATCCGCGCCGGCGGGGACGGGAGCGCGGGCGTGGTGGTGGTGGCCATCGGCCTGGTCGCCGGATCGCTCCTGGCCAGCGCCTGGCTGCTGCTGGCCGCCTGCCTGGACCTGGTGGCCGGCGAGCCTCCCGGGCGACGGCGGACGATCTGGACGGTCGTGCTCATCCTCTTCACGTTCGCGAGCCCGCTGCTGGTCGCCGGGGCGCAGGCGGCCCGGTAGCCAGGGCCGGTACCCTGTGGGCCCGATGGCCTTCACCTGCACGTCCTGCGGCGCGTCCTTCACCCTGCCTGCCCGCGTCCGTGAGCAGTATCCCGGGTGGGAGCCCGACCGGTGCCGCGCCTGCCACGGCGGCCGGTCCGGCGGTGCGACGGCGCGGAAGCGTCCCGCCGCCGCGCGGCGGTCGGGCGGGGCGGGGGAGGAGAACCTCACCATCGCCCAGGTGCTCGCGAAGTACTCCGACGGGCCGTCCGACGGCGTGTTCACCGACGGCAGCGCCCAACCGAACCCGGGGCCGGGCGGGTGGGGTGCGGTGTACGTGGTCGACGGCGAGGTCGTCGACCAGGCCCACGGCAGCGATCCCGACACCACCAACAACCGCATGGAGCTGACCGCGCTGATCGCGGGCTACGATCTCGTCCCCCCGGGGGTGGCCATGACGGTGTACACCGACAGCAAGCTGTGCGTGGACACGATCACCACGTGGGCCGCCGGCTGGGCGCGACGCGGCTGGACCCGCAAGAGCGGTCCCATCGCCAACCTCGACCTCGTCCAGCAGCTGTACGAGCGGGCGCAGGCCCGCCCCGAGATCACCCTCGCATGGATCGCCGCCCACAGCGGCGCCCGCTGGAACGAGTACGCGGACTCGTTGTCGACGGCCTACCGCCGCGAGGAGCTGTGAGCCCCCCGCCGGTCCCGGAGACCACCCTGGTGGTCGCGGCCGGCATCCACACCTTGGATCCCGCGAGCCCCTCGGGCCGGCGGGCCATGCTGCTGGCCGGCGACCAGATCCTCTGGGTGGGCCCGAGCGCCCGGGCCGCGCCGCCCCACGAGCACGAGGTGGACCTGGGAGCCGCCTGGGTCTGCCCGAGCTTCGTCGACGCCCACGTGCACGGCACCGCCGCGGGACTGGCCCTGACCGGCCTGGACCTGCGCGGTGCGGCCAGCCTCGCCGAGTGCCTCGAGCGCCTGGGGCGCCACGCCGCGGCAGGCACCGAGGAGGTGGTGCTCGGCTTCGCATGGGACGACGAGGGGTGGCCGGAGCAGCGCCCCCCGAGCGCCGCGGACATCACGGCCGTGACGGGCAGCCGGGCCGTGCTGCTCGCCCGCATCGACGGCCACAGCTGCGTGGTGGATCCCGCCACGTTGGCGCGGCTGCCCCTCGACGGTCTGGCGGGGGTCGACCGCGACGCCGACGGGCGACCGACCGGCTTGCTGCGCGAGCAGGCCTGTGAGGCCGCGAGGCGGCGGCTGATGGCGCGGCTGCCCGATGCGCAGCTGGACGCCGCACGGCGGGCGACGTGCCGGCGGGCGGCCTCGCTCGGCATCGGCGGCCTCCACGAGATGGGCCACCCGGGCATCTCCGGCCTCGCCGACGCCCGGGTGTGGGCCACCGGGGACTGGCCGGTGGAGGTGCATACCTGGTGGGCCCAGCTCGACGGGCCGCGGGACCTGCGCCCCGGCGGCGACCTGTTCCTGGACGGTTCCATCGGCTCCCACACCGCCGCGGTCTTCGACGGATACGCCGACGGCGGCGAGCCCGGCCGGCTCTTCCACGCCGACGAGGCGGTTGCCGCCTTCTTCACCACGGCGACCCGGGCGGGCCGGGGCGGGGCCGTGCACGCCATCGGTGACCGGGCCGTCGACCAGGCCGTCCGGGCCCTGGAGGCCGCGGCCGCGGCCATCGGCGCGGACGCCGTCCACGCCTGCCGACACCGCATCGAGCACGCCGAGATGATCTCACCCGAGCTGGTCACCCGACTGCGGGACGTCGGTGCCGTGGTCAGCGTGCAACCGGCCTTCGACGCCCTCTGGGGTGGGCCCGACGGGCTCTACGCACGGCGGTTCGGCCCCGCTGCGGCGTGTCAGACCAACCCCCTGGCGTGGTTCGCCGCCGCCGGCGTGCCGATGGCCCTCGGCTCGGACGCGCCGGTGACCCCCCTGGACCCGTGGGCGGCGGTGCAGGCCGCCACCCACCATCAGGGGGCGTGCGGGTTGAGCCGCCGACAGGCACTGGCGGCCCACACCCTCGGCGGGCGGTACGCCGCGGGTCAGGACGCGGTCGGGGCGCTGTGCACCGGCGCCCGCGCCGACTTCGCCGTGTGGGGTGATGACCCGTTGGCCGTCGAGGACCCCCGGGACCTTACCTGCCTCGCGACGGTCGTCGCGGGCAGGGTCGTGCACGGGGCGCTCGGCGTCAGCCACCCGGCGTGACGACGCGGGCTCGCCGCCAACCCGGCCGTGCGGACGGCGCGCGGACGGCGCGCGGACGGCGAGAAATCTGCAATGATCCTGACCTGCACGTTCGTCACGAACACCCTGGTCAGAGACCTTTTCGTCAGCGGCGTCCCCGGTTGACGCGCCCGCCGCGGGGACCATAGTCTCCGGACGCCTCAACCCGTTACCCGCGGGTTGGACGGCCAAGGTGGAACGGGGCAGCGTTCAAGCGTCGCCCTGCCACCGGACGTTCGCACAACGGGAGGAAGGGCAGGCTCAGTAGAGAACTCGCGCGCCGGCCCAGCCGGCACGCGCGTGGTGCCAACGGCAGGCCCGCCTCACCGTGGCTCCGGAGCAGCGATGCTCCGGAGCCACGTGCGATTTTCTCCCCGCATGGGAACGTCCCAACCGATCAGGGCGTTGCGCCCAGCACGGCCAGCCCCTATAAAGCCGCTCATGCGGCGAGACGCGGCGCGCCAGACCAGGGAGGAGACGTCGGTGTCCACCGCCGAGTTCCATGACGACGACATGAGCGTCGAGGACGGCGTCGAGGACGGCGTCGACGACGAGGTCGACGACGAGGTCGACGGCGATGTCGACCTCGACGAGCTGTCGGACCTCGACGATGTCTCCATCGAGGTCGATGACGTCGATGACGCCGACGACGACGATGACGACGCGGGCACGAGCGCCGAGGACGACGAGGAGGTCGACGACCCCCCCACCGAGGAGGAGGACGAGGACGAGGGCGACGAGGAGACCGACGACGCCGAGGAGTCCCTCGACGTCCTGCTCGCCCGGGAGAAGGTGCTCGACGAGGATGACCTGGGGCGGATCGCCGCAGAATCCCGCACCGGTCTGAGCGTGCGGCCGGCGCTCATCGGCGCGGACGAGTTCACCTGCCGTTCGTGCTTCCTGGTCAAGCGCCGGGCACAGCTCGCCGACGAGCAGCGTCGGCTCTGCTTCGACTGCGTCTGATGCGGCTCCGGTGAACCCCGGGCTTCGCCGCGCGCTGCTGGCGGTCAGCGGAGGCGTCCTGCTGTACGCCGGGCACCCGCCGCTGGGGCTCGGCCCGCTCGGCCTGGTGGCTCTCGCACCGCTGCTGGTGCTGGCCCGCGACTGCGCGGGCGGCGAGCGGGCCGTGCGCGCCGGTCTGGGCTGGGGGATGCTGGCCGCGGCGGCGTTCTTCACCCCGCTGCTCTACTGGATCGCCGTCGTCGAGCCGGTCGCCCTGCCCCTGCTGGTCCTGTCGCAGTCCGCGGCCGTGGCGGGGTTCGTCGCCGGGATGGCCGCGTGGGGTGACCGGCCGTGGCGTCCGGTGGCCGCCGTGGTCTGGTGGGTGGCTCTCGAGGCCCTGCGCAGCATGGCCCCGTGGGGCGGGTTCCCGTGGGGGGTGCTCGGCTACACCCAACACGGCGGCGGTCTGCTCCTGCCCATCGCGCGCACCCTGGGCGTGCTCGGCGTGAGCGCCGCGTGTGCCGGCGTCGCCGCCGCCGTCGAGGAGGCCATCCATCGCCTCCGAGCCCTGCGCGCCGCCGGCCCCCCGACCCGCGCGTTCGGCGAGGCCGCCTTTGCGGCGGCGCGCACCCCCCTGCTTGGGGTCCTGGTGATCCTGGCCGCCGGGGTGCTGCGCGGCGGCGACCCGCCGGCGCCGACGGGTCGCAGCCTGGATCTCGCCGCGGTGCAGGGCAACGACATCTCCGACACGCGATCGCTGGCCCGCGACAGCGTCGTCGAGGTGGCCGAGCGCATGACCGCCCTGACCGAGCAGCTGGCCGCGGATCGCGCGGGGCTGCCGGACGTGGTGGTCTGGCCCGAGAACGCCCTGGACGCCGACCCGACCGCCGGCACGCGACCCGAGGTGACCGCCTTGGTGCACCGGGCGCTCGACGCGCTGGACGGCACGCCCCTGCTGGCCGGCATGCTGCGCACCGAGGCGGGCCGGCAGTTCAACACCATGGCCGAGCTCGCACCGGACGGGACGGTGCGCGACGTCTATGCCAAACGCTCGCTGGTGCCCTTCGGCGAGTTCGTCCCGTTCCGGGAGCACCTCGAGTGGGTGCCGGCGCTGGAGCGGGCCGGCGATTTCTCGGCCGGTGCGGACCCGGGCGTCTTCACGGTCGCCGGTGCCCGCGTGGCCACCGTCATCTGCTTCGAGAACACCTTCCCCGCGCTCACGCGCAGCCAGGTCCGTGCCGGGGCCGAGCTCTTGGTCGTGTCGACCAACAACGCGAGCTTCGGGCTGACGCCGGCCAGCCGCCAGCACCTCGCCTTCAGCCAGATGCGGGCGGTGGAGTCCGGACGCTGGGTCGTCCACGCCGGGCTCAACGGCATCTCCGCGGTCGTCGACCCGCAGGGGCGGGTCAGCCAGCAGACCGGCCTGTTCGAGCAGGCGATCATCCGCGCCGACCTGCCCCTGGTGGACGGGACCACGGCGTTCACCCGGACCGGTGACCTCGTCGGCCCGGCCGCCATGGGCCTCGGCGTCGCCGGCCTGGTGTGGCTGCTGTGGACGGGCGCGCCCCGGACGCCACGGCGCAGCGCACCGCCGGCGGCCAGCCGTGAGCCGGGCCGGGGAGAACCGGCCCGCAGCCGCTAGGCTTGGCGCCAGGTCCCGTCATCTAGCGGCCCAGGATGGCAGCCTTTCAAGCTGTTCACGCGGGTTCGAATCCCGTCGGGACCACCAGCCTCGGGTCCCTCGCTACGCCGCGCGGTCGCCGAGGCGGGGCTGCGGGGCGCCGCCGCCTCGCTACACTGCATCCAGACGGCCTTGGCGCAGCCGGGATCTTGTGCGCCTGCACGTACTGCCCGGCGCGCAGACGCCGGGAGGGATCGGGAGATCGTGACGACGAAGAACGCGCAGGTCTACCAGGTGTCCGTGGAGCGCCAGAAGGCCGCCCAGGCCGCCGGCAACTACGACCTCTCCGACCTGCCCGGGCAGCTCGCGGAGCCGACCGCGGCGGCGCGCATCGGCAAGGCGGCGAAGCAGGACAAGATCCTGAAGGGCCAGCGCACCCTGCCCACCGTGGCACGCCTGTCGCCGGGCTCGGCGCTCGCGGTGTTCGGCCGGCCGGAGTCCCGCTGGGCCATGGCCTACTGGCGGCGCACCGGTGGCGGCGCCACCATGACCGAGCTGCTGTCCTACGCCCGCCAGCTGGTGGGGATGAACCCCAAGGGCGGCCTCGTGGTCTGCCTGTGCGGCCACGCCGGCCAGGGCCCGTGCATCCCGCTGTGGGCGCCGCGCGACGAGGTCAGCCTCACGGTCCAGCCCAACGACCTGGTCCTGCGCTTCGACTCGCTCGTCACCGACACCTAGGGCCGGCCGCGTGGCGGTGGAGGTGACCGGCCTGCTCGGCTTCGCCATGGAGCTCGCCGACGTCGCCGACGAGCTGACCCTGGCCCGGTTCGGCGGCGCGGTGCCCGCCGACATCAAGGCGGACGGCTCACCGGTGACCGAGGCGGACCGTGCCGTCGAGTCCGCACTGCGGGAGCAGATCGCCGCCGCCTACCCCGCGCATACGGTCCTTGGGGAGGAGCAGGGCGGGGCGATCGACCCGCAGACCCCCACATGGGTCATCGACCCCATCGACGCCACGGCGAACTACCTGCGCGGGGTGCCGGTGTTCGCGACGCTGATCGCGGTGGTGGAGGGTGGGCGCCCGCTCGTGGGCGTGGCAAGCGCGCCGGCGATGGGGGAGCGCTGGGACGCCGCGGAGGGCCACGGGACCCGCCGCAACGGCCGGCCCGCGACGGTGTCGACGGTCGCCATGCTGGACGAGGCGCACGTCCTGCACGGCGGGTTGGACTGGTTCCGGCAGTCGCCGGCGTACTGGGAGCTGCTCGGCCGGCTGTCCGACGCCTGCTGGCGCACCCGCGGCTTCGGGGACTTCTGGATGCACCTGCTGGTGGCCGGCGGCATGGGCGATGTGGCCCTGGAACGCGACCTCAAGCCGTGGGACATCGCCGCGCTGGAGTGCATCGTCACGGAGGCCGGTGGGCGCCTCACGGCCTGGGACGGCGGACCAGCGCTGGCCGACCCCGATGGGGCGGTGCTGAGCACCAACGGCAGCCTGCACCCGCCCGTGCAAGCCCTTCTGGGCGCCGCCGTCGCAGCGCAGGACGGTTAGGTTAGGGCCTGGACCGAAGTAACGTTGCCGGGTCGCGGTGGTCATGCCCGACAGTGTCACACCGTCATGGGACACGTGATCGCATGGTGATCGCTGCACAGTCCTCCTTGCAGGCTGTCGCAGAATGGGCCGACCAGCAGCGCCGCGCGCCCCGCGTGGCCCCGTCTGCTGTCCCCGTACGCCTGCTGGCGGACGGGGAGCACGTCGTGGCGCCCTGGCCGCCCGGGGTGCCGCCCGTGTGGACCCGTCGGAGTCGCACGGACCCGTGGGCGGCGTGTAGCGGGCGCAGCGCGGACACTTTGCCGGCGTCGCTGCGCGCACCGCGGCCACCGGGGCCAGGGCGCACAGCGGTGGCGCGGTCAACGTCTGCGGTCACAGCCGGCAGACGACCGTCACGACGCGATCGAATACCTCGCACCCCACACCAGACAGCGAAGAGCTGCATCATGCGACAGCCTGCTTGATGGGCTTGAGCAGCTTGACGGTGACCGAGAAGCGCGCGTCGTGGGCGGCGCAGCCGGCGATGAACGCCCGCGAGTAGAACGCCGCGTCGGCGCGCACCGTCAGCGCGCCGGTGGCGCCGGCGTCACGGACCCGACAAAGCGTCTCACGGATGAACGTGCCCGCCCAGCGCGCGGAGCCGGCGTTGCCGCCACGCATGCGCGCGTGCAGCACTTCCCCGGTGCCCACCAGCGTCGCCAGCAGCGGGTGGTAGCCGCGCACCTTGGTGTAGCCAAACCGTGCGCCCTGCTTGGCGGTGCCACCACCTTAGGTTCGCAGGCTCGCAACCTCGTCCTCGCACTCCGTGACGAACGCCTGCGCCGCGTCGATCCGTTCGTCGATGCGGGCGAGCTCGTCGAGCACCACGGTGCGTCGGCGGCCGAGCTCCTCGAGCAACGGGCGATCGGTGCGCTCGATGGTGCGTCGGACCCGGCGGTGCACGCCCGCAGCGGCGTCGCGGGTGCCCTCGGCGAACGCATCGACGCGTGCGCGCTCGGCGTGCAGGTACTCCCGGTACCGCAGGAGCGCGTCGCGTTCCTCCACCGCCCGCAGCATCGTGAAGTAGGCCGCGTCGTACTCGCTGCGCGGGCTCACGGCCGCGCCCCCGGGAGCTCGGCGAACAGGTACGCCTCCGCGAGACACGCCGCGCGCCAGTCGTCCAGGTGCAGGGACTCGTCGATGCCGTGCGCGCGCGTGTCAGGGTCCTCGACGCCGAGCAGCAGGGCGGGCGCGCCGCCGAACGCCGCCGAGAACGGCTCGACGAACGGGATGCTGCCGCCCACGCCGACGTAGGCGGCCGGATGGCCGTAGGCGGCGTAAAGCGCCCGTTCCGCGGCGGTGAAGACCCCACGGTGCTCGCCGTCGGGGTCGACGACGAACGGCCCGGCCGCGGCTCCCGGTGTCACCTGCGCGTGCAGGCCCCACGGCACGCTCTCCTCCAGCCAGCGGCACAGGACGTCCCTGGCCCGCGCCGGGTCCTGGCCCGGGGCCAGGCGCACGCTCACGCGGGCGCGGGCCACCGGCGTGATCGAGTTCGACGAGCCGTCGACGGGGGCGGCGTCGAGCCCGATGATCGTCGCGGCGGGCTGCAACCACAGGCGTTCAAGGACGCTCGCGTCGGGGTCGCCGACCAGTGCGACGCCATCCAGCACGCCCGCCTCCGCCCGGAAGGTGGCCGTGTCGAACGCCAGGGCGTCCAGGCGCGCACGCTCCTGCGCGCTCGGTCGGCGGGCGTCGGCGGTGAAGCCGGGGATGGCCACCGCCCCCGCGGCATCGGTGAGGCCGGCCAGCGCCTTGACCAGGCCGGTGACGGGGTCGGGGACCGGCCCGCCGTACATGCCCGAGTGCAGGGGGTGGTCCAGGCCGCGAACGGTGATCTCGGCATCGACCAGCCCGCGCAGCGCGTAGGTGATGGACGGGACCCCGACCTTCCAGTTCACGGTGTCGGTCAGGATCATGATGTCGGCCCGCAGGAGGTCGCCGTACCGCTCCAGCAGGCCGGGGAGATGCTCGCTGCCGGTCTCCTCCTCGCCCTCGACGATCACCTTCAGGTTGACCGGCAGTCGGCCGTGGACGCGCAGCCACGCGTCGACAGCGGCGACGTGCACCAGCACGCCCGCCTTGTCGTCCGCGCTGCCGCGCCCGTACAGCCGTCCGCCGCGCTCCGCGGGCTCGAACGGGGCGGAGGACCAGGCCTCCGGGTCTCCGGGCGGCTGGACGTCGTGGTGGGCGTAGCACAGCACCGTGGGGGCGTCGGGGCCGGCATGGCACCACTCGGCGTAGACCGCCGGGTGGGCGCCGTCCACCTCCAGCAGGTGCGCCTGCTCGAGCCCGGTCGCGGCCAGGAGGTCCCGGGTGGCCTCCGCGCTGCGGCGCACCGCCGCCGGGTCGAAGCCGGGCGCGCTCACGCTGGGGATGCGCACCAGGTCCTCCAACGCCGCGCGGTGGTCGGGCATGCGCCCCTCGAGCGCGGTGCGCACCGCCGCCATGATCGGCGCGCCGACGGCCGGCGCCTCTCCGTCGTGCGGCGTGCGGGTCATGGCCGCGATGCTAGGCGCCCACGAGCCCGCCGGCCACGGGGCCGGTCCCCGCTGCGCCGCCTGTTCGTGCAATCGCGACCGTGCCCCTGCCCACCTGACCGGGGGGAGAGGTTGACATTGACGTCGATGTCAATAGAGTGCAGAGCGTACTTTCCTTTCCCGCGCCGCAACCGCAGCCGCGAACCCCACGCCGCAACCAGGAAGGTCGCCGCCATCACGAACGACGCATCCATGCCCCGAGCCGTCATCGAGGGACTCGGCACCTGCGTGCCGCCGCGGGTGGTCACCAACGACGAGCTGGCCCGACATCTGGAGACGACTGACGAGTGGGTCCGGACCCGCACCGGGATCGAGCAGCGCTACGTCGTCGACCCGGGCACGTCCACCGCGGACCTCGCCGTCGAGGCCGGCGCGCGAGCGATGAAGTCCGCCGGCGCCGGCGACATCGACACCGTCATCATCGCGACCACCACCCCCGACCGCGTCTGCCCTTCGACGGGTCCTGAGGTGGCGGCCCGGCTCGGTCTGCCCAAGGTCGCGGCCTTCGACGTCCACGGTGCCTGTGCCGGGTTCATCTACGGACTCGCCACGGGCGCCGGCCTGCTCGCCGCGGGTGCCGCCCAGCGGGTGCTCATGATCGGCGCGGAGACCATGAGCAGCATGGTCAACCACCGCGATCGGACCACGGCGGTGCTGTTCGGCGACGGCGCCGGCGCGGTCGTGATGCGCCGGGAACGCTCCCCCGACGAGCCCGGCTCCGTGGGACCCTTCGACCTCGGCAGCGACGGGGACCTGTCCGACCTGCTCCAGGTGGAGGCCGGCGGCTCCCGCCGCCCCGCGGACGCCGACAGCGTCGCCGACGACGCCCACTTCCTGCGCATGGACGGCAAGGAGGTCTACCGGCAGGCTGTGCAGCGCATGGTCGAGTCGTCCCGCGCCGTCCTTGCCCGCGCGGGTCTGGAGGTCGCCGACGTCGACCGGCTCGTGGGCCACCAGGCCAACGCCCGCATCCTCGACGCGGTCGCCGACCGCCTCGGTGTGGCGTCCGAGCGCCGGGTGGTCAACGTCGCCCGCTACGGCAACACGTCCGCCGCCTCGATCCCCCTGGCGCTGGCCGACCTGGACCTGGAGCCCGGTGAGAAGGTTCTGCTCACCGCGTTCGGCGCCGGCCTGTCCTGGGGATCAACCATACTGACCTGGCCGCGCCTGTCGGCTGCCTAGCATCACCACCTCATCCCATAGCTCCACCCACAGAAAGAGGAGACCCAATGTCAGCTGTCTACGACCGTGTCAAGACCCTGCTGGTCGACAAGTTCGGCGTCCCCGAGGAGGATCTCAGCCCCGAGGCCACCTTCGAAGACCTCGACCTCGACTCGCTCGACCTCGTCGAGTTCGCGCTCGCCGCTGAGGAGGAGCTCGGTGTGCGCATCACCGACGAAGAGGCCGAGGACCTCGAGAACCTCCAGGACACCGTGAAGCTCCTGGAGTCAAAGGGTGCGAAGGTTTGAGCACAGCGACACACCGCACGACCCCCGTCGCGATCACGGGGCTCGGCCTCGCGACCCCCGCCGGACTGGGGACGCAGGCCAGCTGGGACGGGGTGTGCGCCGGCGTGTCCGCGGCGGCCACCGACCCGGTGCTCGAAGGCCTGACCGTCGACTTCTCCTGCCGGGTGCCCGGCTTCGATGCGGTCGAGCTGCTCGGGCGCAAGGCGGCCCGACGGCTCGACCGCTTCACCCAGCTCGCGATCGTCGCCGCCCGCGAGGCCATCGAGGACTCGGGCCTTGACCCGGCGACCTGGGACGGCGCGCGTGTCGCGGTCGTTCTCGGCTGCGGGATGGGCGGCGCCGAGACGTGGGAGGCCCAGCACCGCCGGCTGCTCGAACGGGGCCCCAGCCGCGTGTCGGCCATGCTCATCCCCATGCTCGTGCCGAACATGGTCGCCGGCATCGTGGCCATGGAGTTCGGAGCTCTGGGTCCCAACCTGGTCACCGCGACGGCCTGTGCGTCCGGCGCCACGGCCGTCGGCGTGGCGCGTGATCTGCTGCGCTCCGGCGCCTGTGACATCGCCATCACCGGGGGCACGGAAGCGGGACTGACGCCGCTGTCCATCACCGGGTTCGCCCAGATGCAGGCGCTGTCCACCCGCGGAGACGACCCCGCCCGCGCCTCCCGGCCGTTCGACGTCGCCCGCGACGGGTTCGTCGCCGCCGAGGCCTCCGGGGTGCTGATCATGGAACGCGTCGAGGACGCCGCGGCGCGTGGCGCGACCGTGCGGGGCCACCTCGCCGGCTACGGCGCCTCCGCCGACGCCCACCACATCACCGCACCTGACCCCGAGGGCTCGGGTGCCGAACGCGCCATGCGCAGCGCACTGGACGACGCCGGCATCAGCCCCGACGAGGTGACGCACGTGAACGCCCACGGCACCTCCACCCCGCTGAACGACGTGTCCGAAGCGCGCACGATCGGTCGGGTGCTCGGCGACCACGTCGCGGTGACCTCGACCAAGGGCGTCACCGGACACTCCCTCGGGGCCGCCGGCGCCATCGAGGCGGGCTTCAGCATCCTGGCCTTGCAGCAGCAGCGCATGCCGCCGACTGCGAACCTCGACAGCCAGGACCCCGAGATCGACATCGACATCATCGCCAAGGCGCCGCGCGACGGTGGCGTGGACGTCGTCATGAGCAACAGCTTCGGCTTCGGGGGGCAGAACGCCGTGCTGGTTCTGACGGGAGCATGACCATCCGTCCCCGCACACCCCCGGGCGCGCTGCGCTGATGGGGCTCCTCGACGGCAAGCGGCTACTGGTCACGGGCGTGCTCACCGACGCGTCCATCGCGTTCTCCGTGGCGCGGTGCGCCCAGGAGCAGGGCGCGCAGATCGTGCTCACCGGCTTCGGACGCGGCATGTCCATCACCAGACGCATCGCGAAGAAGCTGCCGGACGAACCCGACATCCTCGAGCTCGACGTCAGCCAGCCCGAGCACCTGGAGGCGGTCGCCGCCGACCTGGAGCGCCGCTGGGACGGACTCGACGGGGTCGTCCACGCGATCGGTTTCGCGCCCCCCTCGGCGATCGGTGGCGGATTCCTGACCGCGCCGTGGGAGGACGTCGCGATCGCCATGCACATCTCCACGTACTCGTTCCCCGCGCTGGCGCACGCCGTGGCACCGCTGCTGGCCAAGGCCGGGGGCGGGTCGATCGTCGGCCTGGACTTCGACGCCAGCGTGGCGTGGCCGTCCTACGACTGGATGGGCGTGGCCAAGGCCGGGCTGGAGGCCGCCTGCCGGTACACCGCCCGCGACCTCGGCTCCCAGGGCACGCGCGTCAACCTGGTGGCCGCGGGCCCCTTGAAGACGGTGGCCGCGAAATCCATCGCCGGCTTCACCGACTTCGAGCACTCCTGGTCACGGCGGGCCCCGTTGGGGTGGGACATCACCGACGCCGAACCCGTCGCGCGCGTCGTGTGCGCCCTGCTCAGCGACTGGATGCCCGCGGTCACCGGCGAGATCGTCCACGTCGACGGCGGCGCACACGCCATCGGGTCAGACATCGAGCAGTAGCCTGCTCGCTGGACACACGCGGACGCGCCCGCGACGATCAGCGGGGATGACACCGCCGCGGGCACCGGACCGTCGGCTGGGGGTCGTCCTCGGAGGAGGGGGCGTCCGCGGGCTGGCGCACGCGGGTGTGCTGACCGCGCTGGAGCGCGCCGGCATCGTGCCCTCCGTCATCGTCGGCGTGTCCATGGGCGCGGTGGTGGGCGCGGCCTACGCGGCCCGCACCGACTGGGCCGAGGCCCTCGAGGCGGTGGACCGCACCCACCTGCCCGCCTTCACCGATCCCCGCGAGAACGAGGGGCTGGAGCTCGTGCGAGCCGCCCTGCGCAGCGCGCGCAGGCTGGCGCCGACCTTCTGGACGTGGGGCCGTGTGGGCTATGAGGAGTACGGCCGCGCGACCATGGCGCAGGTGCTCGGGCCCGTCGCCACCTTCGCCGACACGCGCCTGCGGCTGGCCGTGGTCGCCACCGACCTGCACGCGGGGGAGCGGGTGGTGCTCACCGAGGGCGACCTGGTGCCCGCCACGCTGGGCAGCGCGGCGATCCCCGGCCTCGCCAAGCCGGTCGAGCTCGACGGCCGGGTGCTCATCGACGGCGGGTTCGCCGACCCCGCGCCGGTGGATGTCGCGCGTGCGCTCGGGGCCGAGGTGGTCCTCGCCGTCTACACCGGTCAGCACCTGGAGCCGAGCGACACCGACAACTGGCTCCTCACGCTGCTGCGGGGCCTGGAGATCGGCCAGCGCCAGTTCGCCCAGGAGCGCCTGGCGTCCGCCGACCTCGTCCTGCGGCCCGACTTCACCAAGCGGGTCAACGCCCTGAACTTCTCGGTGATCGATGACGTGGTCAGCCGCGGCGTGGCCTGCGGGCGGGCCAACGCCACCGTGGTCCAGGAGCTGCTCGCGGCCCGGTGAGTCGCTTCCCAGACCCCCGGTCCACGCCCGGCGACCAACCCCTCGCCCGGGGCGGGGACCTGGAGCCGGCGACCCTGCTCGACGCCTACACGCGCGGGATCTTCCCCTGGCCGGGTCCTGACGGCACGGTGTTCTGGTGGTCACCCGACCCTCGTGCGGTGCTGCCCCTCGACGGGCTGCACATCTCACGCAGCCTGCGCCGCACGCTGCGGTCCGAGCGGTTCCGCGGCACCCGCGACACGGCGTTCTCCGCGGTCGTGGCCGCCTGCGCCGACCGACCGGGGCACGGCACGTGGATCACCCCCGCGATGGCCGGCGCCTACGCGCGCCTGCATCGGCTCGGTCACGCGCACAGCGTGGAGGTGTGGGGCCCCGACGAGCAGCTCGTCGGCGGGGTGTACGGCGTCACCGTCGGCGCAGCCTTCATGGGCGAGTCCATGTTCCACCGCGCCGACGACGCCTCCAAGGTCGCGCTGGTCCACCTCGTCGAGCATCTGCGCGACCGGGGGTTCGCCCTCTTCGACGTCCAGCTGCCCACCCCCCACCTCGCCCGCATGGGCGCGGTCGAGGTCGCGCGCGACGCCTACCTGGAGCGGCTGGCGGTCGCGGTCACGCGCCCGGCGGCGTGGTAGCCGGGACACGTGCGCGACCGGAGGGCGCCCGCTACTTGGCGGCCCACTGCTCGGCGAGGTCACCGGCGACCGGCAGCTTGAAGTGCTCGAGGTTGTAGCCCTTGATGCACAGGATGACCCAGAGCACCAGCGAGCCGAGCCACAGCACTATCCCGACAAAGAATGTCAGGATTCCTCCGAACGGCAGCACCACCGCGATGATCTGCAGCGCGATCCACGCGACCGTGATCCCGCCGAACACGATGACCGACTGCGCCCCGTGGAACCGCACCTCGGGGTGCTTCTGGGTGAGGTACATGATGAGGCCGCCGATCCACCCGAACAGCAGGTAGCTCAGCAGACCGCCCACCTTCGGGTCCAGCCCGTCCGCGCTCGGCGGCCCGCCCTGCGGGACCCCCCCCGGCTGGCCGCCCTGTGGTGGGGGCATGGGGCTCCCGGGCGAGCCCGGGGTGCTGTCATCGGTCATCGTGATCTCCTCGTGTCGCTTTGGGGGCGTGCGTGCCAGGCACGGTGAACCGTGCCCCGCCGGACACACACCCACTCTGGGGGTGCCGCCGTACACCCGACGGTCATCCCGCACCCCACAAGAGTCGCCCCGATTGACCCGGATGTCAACGGGAGGTGCCGTTCCTCAGGAGCCGTTCTGGTTCTCCTCGGTTGCAGCGCGAGTGTCGGCATCCAGGGCGGTCGCTTCGCGGCCGGGTGCTGCGTGGCGTCTATCGGGCCCACGGCCCCACGCCGCCGACGGAGGAGACGGCGATGCGCGTCACGTAGCCCTCGGGCGGGTCCGGCATCGGCGGGAACGTGACGTCCGGGCCGAGGTAGCGGTGGGCCAACCGCTGGAGCAAGGCGGGCCCGCCGCCCTCGGTCACCGTCGCGGCACCTTCCACGACCAGATACGGGCGCAGCCCGTGCTCGTTCACCTGACCCGATTCGAACGACACCACCGCCCGGGGATGCCGGCGGAGGTTGTCCAGCTTGCGCTGGTTGAACAAGGTCGCGAACAGCAGGTCGTCGCCGTCGACGTCGAACCAAGCCAGCGTCACGTGCGGACGACCGTCCGGGTTCATGGTGACGAGGTGTCCGTAGGCGCCGGAGGTCACGAGGTCGCAGGCGGCTTCCCCGAGCACAGCGTCTCCGATCGTATGGCTCTCGGTGACCCTACCGAGTGGCGGACCAGCCGGGTGGCAGATCCCCGCCGGCCCCCTCCGCCGGGGGGCCGGCGTGCGGCAAACCGGAGCCGAGCAGTTGCAGGCCCTGCATGGCCTCGGTCGCCTCCTGCTCGCTGATGACCTCCAGGGCGAAGCCGACGTGCAGGAGCACCCAGTCACCGATCTCCAGGCCCGCGTCGCGCACCAAGCCGATGTTGATGGTGCGGGGCACACCGGTGACGGCGACGGTGGCGAGCTGGTCGCTGTCGTCGGAGAACGCGAGCACCTGGCCGGGGATGCCGAGGCACATCGCTACGCCTTCGTCTCGGCCGGCAACGGCTCGCGGTACTCGATCCACTCGAGGAGGAGCTCGTCGCCGCCGACCATGGTGAGGTGGGTCGTGGCCTCCGCGGCCACGCCACCGGCCGCGACCAGCTCGAAGTTCTGCTGGAACGCCTCGGGCGCCACGCCCAGCTGCGTGCCCACCTGCACACCCACCCGGGCCACGGGTCGGCCCTGTGCCCGCCGCTCCACAGCGGCGAGGACTCCTTGGCACATACCGAGCTCATGCATGGCGCTCACATCCTGCGGATCCGCAGGTACCTGCGGATGTCGGAAGCGGACGCGACCATGGCCGCCAGCACGGCCAACCCCAGCACGGCGATCACGATCAGGAAGATGATGCCGAGGATCTCCATCAATGCTCCTTTGCTGCGGCTGCGGGTGTGCTGGCGCCGTCGGCGACGTTGCCGAGCAGCTCTCTGACCGCCGCGATCGCCACATCGACGGCATCGGCGACGGCCGGGGACAGCCCCATGCCCTCGCCCACATCGGCCGGCTTGCAGCCCACCAGCAGCGTGCGCGGCGGGCTGCCACCGAGGGTGCGCAGGCTCGTGAAGACCGTCGCCGGGTCCATGCTGTGCGCGTCGAGCTGCGGGCGGCCGTCGTCGGGATCGACCTCGATGACCGCCACGTCGCCGGGCCGGCCGCCGTCGCCGACGTCATCGACCGTGTCGAGCAGGATCAGCAGGGCGTACTCGTCGAGCAGGTCGTAGGCGAGGTGGATGCCGCCGATGCCGTAGTCGGCGACCCGGACGCCTGCCGGCAGGCCGGCGCCCTCGAGGCGGCGCGCCACCTCGCAGCCGAACCCGTCGTCGCTGAGGAAGATGTTGCCCACCCCGGCGACCAGCACGCCGTGCCGGCTCACGGCGCTCAACCGCCCTGGTCGCCGGTCTTGAGCCGGGGCATCGACGGGAGAATGGGATCGAGCGGGTTGACGCCGGACCACTCCTGCGCGGAGTGCTGCTGGCCCCGGCCCCGACGCGGTCCGGACGGCCCGCGCCGGTTGCGGGCGTCGGGGTCGCTCATGCCCCGGCTGCCCGGCGCGCCGCGTGCCGCCTGGGGCTCGGGCTCCTCGAAGCGCCCGGGCGGCCAGGGGTGAGCCGTCTCGAGCTCGGCCGGGCCGGTGAGGGTTCCTCGCTTGTTCGGCATGGTCAGTCTCCTCCTGTGGCTACATGCGCTTGATGCGGATGTAGCGCTTGATGTCGTCGGCCGACGCGACGGTCGCTGCCACGAGCACGGCCAGCAGCCCGATCACGATCGAACGGAAGAACCACTTCTCCACCATCTCCGACCCTCCTCTAGTCGTCCGGGCGCGGTCGGATCGCACCCGATGCCTGCACCGGCTCCACCTCGTCGGGGTGGTAGTACAGATAGCGCCGCGCCGCCTCGTGCAGATCGGCTGCGGGATCGTCTTCGAGCGTCACCCCGACATAGGTGTCGCCGTCCAGATCGCGTTCGATGGCCGCCACCCGGGCGATGCGACCGGCGGCGAACAGGTCCTGGGCGTCGGCCCGCCGGCTCGGCCGCAGCCGCACGCGGTCGCCCACCGCCACCGCCTGACCGCCGACCGTGACCTGCTCCAGCGGCGCCTCGTCCACGCCGAGGAACTCCATGAGCTCGTGGTCGAGCATCTTGCGGTGCTCGCCGCGGTCCCCGCGGTCCCCGGGGTCCGCAGCCGCTGTCATGACCGGGGGGTCGAACTGGCGGACCGCGCCGTGCAGACGCTCCATGACCTCGGGCGGCAGGTGGTCGGCCCGGTCGATCACCTGTGCCGCCCGCGGGTCGGTGGCGCGGGCGTGGCGCTTCTCCTCGTCGGTGAGCGCCTGCACGGCCAGCATCAGCAGCTCGTCGATCTCCGTGGCGTCGAACGCGTCGCCGGTGCTCTCCGGCGCGAGCTGGGGGTGGTCGGCCAGGATGATCGGCGAGGACAGCACCACGTCGTCGCGGCCGTGTGTACCGGCCAGCACCGGGTAGGTGTGGCGGTTGGTGAGCGAGGCCACCCAGCCCTGCGCCCATTCCGGCGGGTCTGTGAGGGACGCGAACGAGCCGAGATCCGCCGCGAGCAGGAGGTGCACGCCGATCAACGACCGGCGCATCACCTCGTCGCGCGCCGCGCCGGTCGCCGCCCATGGGGTCGTGTTGCGCACCGTGGTGGTCACCCGCACCACCCCATCGTCGAGCCGCTCTGCGGTGACGCGCAGCACCCCGGTCAGCGGCTCGTCGGTGCGCACCACCCGCCCGGCCGAGCCCCCGGCGCCGAGTGGCTCCTCGCTGCGGGCGGCGGGCAGCGCGATCTCCACCACCTGCTCGGCCGCCAGCAGGTCGTCGACGGCCAGGGCTCCCGTGGACACCTCGTGCTCGAGGCCTTCGTCCCAGGAGGTGACCAGCTGCCCGTCGACCTCCGTCTGCTCCACCCACCGGTGCGCCCCGGCCTCCAGCACCTCGACCGCCCGGCGGCGCACGCGCAGGAACCGCACGATCACCTCGACGCGGGTCGCGGGGCCCACGCGCAGCAGGCACTGGCTGACCACCTCGTCGGGTTCGGTGCTGCCGGCCACGACCTGGGCGGTGGGCACCACCACGCCGAACTGCCACCGGTAGCGGTTCTTGGTCGCCGAGCTGCGGTACGGGAACAGCACGTAGCCCTCGTAGAGGACCGCGTCGGCCACCCGCCGGGCGCCGGCGAGCGCGTCGGCGCCGGTCACGACCCGAGCTCCACGTTGCCCATCAGACGCTCGACGGTGTCGTCCCAGGTCGGCAGGGCGTGACGGGCCTTGTAGGCCATCAGGGCGTCGAGGGTCTCGCGGCGCAGCCGCAGCCAGCCGCCGTCGGGGAAGTGGGCGTCCATCATCTGCCGCCACACCGCGACGGGCAGGCGGTGGCGGGCCTCGCGGTCCCAGGGAATCTGCGCCGCCTGCAGGCCGCGGGGCCCGCGGGTGAAGACCGTGCCGCTGAACAGCAGCAGCAGCGGGATCTCCCCGCCGCGCAGCGCGTGGAAGTACTTGCCGGCGGCGACCTCCAGGTCGTAGCTGCACTCCACCGGCAGGTCGACATCGGTGGCACCGTCGAAGCGTCCGACGGACGTGGCGACGTGGGCCCACACGAAAGACTTGACGGTGTCCCCCCACCGGTGGGGTTCGCCGAAGACCTCCAGCAGCCGCTCCTGCTCGCCGTCGTCGTAGCGGCGCTGGTCGGCCTCGACGCGGATCTGGCAGCGCAGCACGATCGAGTCGATGGTCTGGCCCCCGCCCGCGGCGATGCGCAGGCGCACGCCGAGCGTCGGCACGAGGGCGAAGGGCATCGGCTCGGCACCGACGACGGCGAATGTGAGGTCGCTCATGCCGGTGCCGCCCCGCTGGACTGCTGCTCCCGCCCGCGGCCGAGGGGCCGGCTGCGGACGGCGAGCTCGTCGAAGAACGCGGCGATGCGCTCGCGCGCCTCCCGCCCGCCGTCGAAGCCGCGCCAGTGCAGTCGCAACCGGCCGACGAGCTCGTAGCAGCGGTCGATCGGGACGATGAAGCACTCGGCCGGCGCGTCGGTGCGGAAGCGCACCAGCGCCGCCTCCGTGTCGGCCTCCACGGCCCGCAGCGCCGGGTTGGCGCCGACCACCTCGTCCCAGGCGTCGAGCGGGAGCTCGGACTCGGTGGCGCCGGCCGGGCTGGGGTAGAAGCCCACGGTGCGCTCGGGCTCGGAGCGGCGCAGGAAGAAGGCGATGCCGACGGGGACCTGCAAGGCGGCCCACTGCTGGGCCTCGAGGGCGAACGGCTCGAGGCGGGCAAGGCGCTCGGGCACGACGCGGTAGCGTCCCCCGGCGGCGCCGGGCTCGGTGAACAGCAGGGCGCACCCCCGGCAGGTGCACAGCAGACCCTGACGGTCGAGGTCGACGACGTGGCGGTGGCGGTCGTCGGGGCGGATCGGGTCGTCGAGGGTCTCGGCGCACAGCTCGCAGGTCTTGCCCGGTGTCCCGGCCGGCCCGGGGGAGAGGAAGCGGCGCAGCGGGGTGTCGGGCGCGTCCACCCCCACGAAGCGCGACAGGCCGCTCACGAGACGACCGATCCCAGCCGCCCGACCGGCCGCACGAACAGCGTGTCGGGGTGGATCAGGCCGTTGGTGGACGGCGCCGTCGCCTGGGTGACCTCCACGTGCCCGACGTCGGGCACACCGGCCGCCACCGCGTCCTGCACCGCCTGCTCGAGGCCCTCCGCACCGCACCCGGTGATGCCCTCCAGACGCAGGCGCACCACGTCGGCGCCGACGCCGAGCACGACGACGTCCGCGCCGCGGGGCTCCAGCAGCGGACGCACTTCCTCCAGGGCTGCCTGCACCCGGTGGACCAGGGCGGTGGGGTGCAGGTCGTGCAGCGCGAGCAGCCCCGTCAGAAGCGGATCGGCGCCGACGGTGGCCAGACGGTCGGGGGCCGCCTCGGCCAGCACGTCGAGCAGCCGCTCCAGAGCGGCCCCGTACATGCCGACCAGCTCGCCGACGAGCTGCTCGGCCGCCGTGCCGGCGGCCGGCTCGGTGGCGGCGATCACGTCGAGCAGCGCCTCCACCCGGCGGCCGGTCGCGTCCACGTCGATGGTCGTCATGTCCGTCCTCCCCGTCGCGGTCGTCAGGCCTCGGGGTTGCCCGCCGGGGAGTGGAGCTGCTTCAGCACCTTGCCGCGGCCGAGGTACTGGTGCACCCCGCAGGGCAGGCAGGGGTCGAAGCTGCGGACCGTGCGCATGACGTCGATGCCCTTGAAGTTGTCGGCGTCGTTCTCCTCGAAGATGGGCTGGCCCTGCACGGCGTCCTCGTAGGGACCGGGGGTGCCGTACACGTCACGCGGGCTGGCGTTCCACGGCGTGGGGGGGTAGGGGTGATAGTTGGCGATCTTGCCGTCGCGGATGACCAGGTGGTGGCTGAGCACGCCGCGCACCGCCTCGTGGAACCCGCAGCCGATCGCGTCGTCGGGCACCTCGAACGGTGTCCAGGTGTCGGTGTTGCCGGCCCTGCACTCATCCAGGGCGATCTGCACGAAGTGCAGCGCGCACGCGGCCGAGTAGGCCTGGAAGTAGCTGCGGGCGCGGTTGCGCTCGAGCGTGTTGGACCGCTCGGGGACGTTCCACTCGAGCGTCTGCTCCCCCATGGTGGCGGTCTTGGGCAGGTTGATCTTCACGCTGTGGCCGGTCGACTGCGCGTAGCCGATGTCCACCAGGTTGGCCAGGGCGGTCACCCACAGCCGGGGCAGTGGCCCCCCACCGGTGTCCATGGCCAGGTTGTCCTTGCCGTCGAACCAGCGCGGCGACATGACCCAGGTGTACTGGTTGTCGAAGTCGCGCTTGTCGGGCTGGGGCAGCGTCGTCTGGTTCCAGGGGTGGCGGCGGTCGACGGGGTTGCCGAGCGGGTCGCGCGTGACGAACATCTCCTCGTGCTCCCAGTCGTCGTAGTACGACGAGCCGAGCAGGATGCGGATGCCGAGGTTGATGTCCACGAGGTTGGTGGTGATGAGCTTGCCGTCGACCACGATGCCTGGGGTCACGAACATCTTGCGGCCCCAGTGCTCCATGTTCTCGTAGCGGAAGTCGCAGTGGTCGGGGTCCTGGAACGCCCCCCAGTTGCCGATCATGATGCGCCGGTCGCCGACCTGCTCGTAGCCGGGGATGGCCTGGTAGAAGAAGTCGAACAGGTCGTCGTGCAGCGGCACGTTCTTCTTCATGAACTCCACGTAGCGCATGAGCCGCACGAGGTAGTCGGTGAACAGCTGCACGGTCGCCTGCGTGCCGACGCCACCGGGGTACAGCGTGGACGGGTGGACGTGGCGGCCCTCCATCAGGCAGAACATCTCGCGGGTGTAGCGCGAGACCTGCAGGCCCTCCAGGTACAGCTCACCCTCCAGGGGGTTGAGCGCGGTCATGATGTCGGCGATCGTGCGGTAGCCGTGCAGCCCGGCGTTGGGGGCCTCGGCCTTCTTGGCCTGCTCCCACACGCTCGGGTTCGTCTCGCGGACCATCTTCTCGCAGTAGTCCACGTCCACGAGGTTGGTCTGGAAGATCGCGTGGTCGAACATGTACTCGGCGGCCTCGCCGAGGTTCATGATCCACTCGCCCATCGGCGGGGGTGCGATCCCGTACGCCATGTTCTGGGCGTACACGGAGCAGGCCGCGTGGTTGTCCCCGCAGATGCCGCAGATGCGGCTGGTGATGAAGTGGGCGTCGCGTGGGTCCTTGCCCTTCATGAACACGCTGTAGCCGCGGAAGACATGCGAGGTGCTGTAGCACTCCACGACCTCGCGCTGCTTGAAGTCGATCGTGGTGTAGATCCCGAGGCTCCCGACGATGCGGGTGATCGGGTCCCAGGCCATCTCGACCAGGTCCTGCTTGCCCCCCTTGCGCGTGCTCGGCTTGGCGACGTCGGCGGTATGGGTCATGGCGGTCTCCTTCGTCGGTGTGCGCGTCAGCGCCAGTTGGGCTTGTAGCCGGTGGTGAGCCTGGGGCCGCTATGGCGCCACTTGGGCTCCTTGTCGAGCGTCTTGGCGGTCATGGTCCGCAGGCGGCGGATCATCTTGCCGTAGCCCCCGATGGCGGCACTGGAGACGGTGGCGCCGGGTGGCTCGTCCATGAACGGCATGAACTTGTCGGGGAAGCCGGGCATCGTGCAGGCGATGCAGATGCCGCCGACGTTCGGGCAGCCGCCGATGCCGTTGACCCAGCCGCGCTTGGGCACGTTGCACTTCACGACCGGCCCCCAGCAGCCGATCTTCACCAGGCACTTCTGCGAGTTGTAGTCCTCGGCGAAGTCGCCCTGCTCGTAGTACCCGGCGCGGTGGCAGCCCTCGTGGACCGTGGCGCCGAACAGCCACGTCGGTCGCAGCTTCTCGTCCAAGGGGATCATCGGTGCCTGGCCGGTGGCCTGGTAGAGCAGGTACAGGAACGTCTCGGACAGGTTGTCGGGATGGATCGGGCAGCCCGGCACGTTGACGATCGGGATCCCGGCCGGTGTGGTGAAGTCCCAGCCGAGCAGGTCAGCCACGCCCATCGCGCCGGTGGGGTTGCCCTCCATCGCGTGGATGCCGCCGAAGGTCGCGCACGTGCCGACGGCGACCACCGCCAGCGCCTTCGGCGCGAGGCTCTCCACCCAGTCGCTGGTCGTGCGCGGCTGGCCGGTCTTGGGATCGTTGCCGAAGGCGGCCCAGTAGCCCTTCGAGATGATCTTCTCGTTGGGGATCGACCCTTCGACCACCAGGACGAAGGGCGCGTCGAGCTTGCCCGCCTCGGCCTCGAAGAACCAGTGGATGAAGTCGTCGCGGACGCCCACGGGCCCGTTCTCGTAGTCGATCAACGGCCAGTGGAAGTGGACCTTCGGCAACCCGGGCAGGACGCCCAGGGCGATGTCCTCGATGCTCGGCTGGGTCGCCGAGGTGAGGGCGACCGAGTCGCCGTCACAGCTCAGTCCCGCGTTGATCCACAGGACGTGGACCTCATCGGTGTTGACGTCGGGCTTGTCCCGCATGGTGGGGACGTCGACCGCGGTCATCGCAACCTCCCGCCGTGCCCGTTGCGGCGCCGGTCAGCGGCTTGGGTGGGCACGGCGCGCCGACCATACGCATAGCCACCGGGTTTCCGTAAGTGCAAGGGCCATACATGTCTTGTGCAGAAAGAGGTCCCCGTTCAGGTGATAGACGCACGTGTGTGTGAATGGCATATTCCTGCACGGCGTGACGACGCGGGACGGCGAGCGGTAGGTTGCACGCCGAACCACACGCCACGAAGGGACGTCCGATGCGCGGCAGCACACAGGTCACCTACGACGACTGGCCGCTCTACCACTACGCCGACGACAGCGAGCCTGGCGACACGGCGGGTCAGGGTGTCGGGGACGTGTGGTGGCTGCTGGCCCCGGCCGGCGAGCCCGTTCGTGACGCCGAATAGCGCCCGCAACAGCGCGGCGAGCTGACTCGACGATGCCGGCAGGTGCGGCAACCCAGCGCTTCATCCCGTTTCGCCGCAGCGACCTGGTCGGCATGCTCGACGAGGATGGGCGGCTCCCGCAACCGGAGCAGGACCGCTTCCGGCCGTTCGCCACCCTGCTCAATGCCGTGTTCCACCACGAGTTCCACTCCCGCCTCGAGGCGTTGAAGGACGCCTACGCCCCGTTCAACCCCGATCCTGACACCCGGGCCGTGCGCCGCTACGACGGCCAGGACCGCGATGCCGCCCGGCGCCGGTTGGTCGAGGGGCTGCGCGAGCTGCTCGATCATGGCAACTTCGAGCCGATCTCCGAGCAGGACCTGCAGAGCGCCTTCGAGGAGGAGTCGCTGCTCGAGCTGCACCTGACCGTGGACAGGACCGACTTCGACGATGTGCTGTTCTTCCGCCGTGGCATGACGGTGCGCGAGGAGGAGCTCACCAGCTGGTTCGGCCTCCGGCGGCGCACGGTGGTCTTCACCAACTACGAGAAGGTTCTCATGCTCGTCACGTTCAAGGACGCCGAGCACTTCGCCGACCAGGACACCGACGAGCTGCCGTTCACCCCGGGATCGACCATCCTCAAGCTCTTCCAGGACGTGCCCCGCGCCGACCTGGAGATGCTGTTTCCCAACGCCGAGCCGCGCATGCGCGTCATCGACAAAGTCATGATCGGGGTGCCGGCGTTCGTGAGCGGGATCGTGATCGTGTCCACCAAGCTGCTGACCACGCTCGGCCTGCTGCTCCTGCTGGCCGGGTTCTGGCTCGGGTTGCGCGATGAGCCGATCGAGCTCGACCAGGCGACCCTCGTGACCCTCGGCGCCGGTCTGGGCTCGCTCGGGGGGTACCTGACCCGCCAGCTCAACAAGTTCAAGAAGCGCAAGATGGAGTTCATGAAGACCCTGTCGGACAACCTGTACTTCCGCAACCTCGACAACGACACCGGGGTGTTGCACCACCTGATCGACGACGCGGAGGAGGAGGAGGCCAAGGAGGCGCTGCTCGCCTGGTACTTCCTGCGCACCGCAGACCGTCCCCTGACCGCCGGCCAGCTCGACGAGCGGATCGAAGCCTGGTTCCGCGACCGTTGGGACCTGGAGATGGACTTCGAGGTCGACGACGGGGTCGACAAGCTGCGCGAGCTGCGGCTGGTCACGCAAGCCGACGGGGAGCGACTCGCGGCAGTCCCGATGGACGAGGCGATGCGCCGGCTCGACGAGCGCTGGGACCGGTACTTCCAGTACGACCGGTAGCCGCTCGACAAGGCCCAGGCGAGGTGACGGGACTCCATCCGGCGAGGCGCCGGTCGGGTGGGTCAGATGAACCAGGAGACCGCGGACGCGATCTGCTCGACCCCGCGCTGCAGCGGGTTGCGGCGACGCCAGCGATCGAGGTCGATGGCTTCGGAGCGCGCCCAGTCCTCGACGAAGTGGCCGTCGAGCACCCCCGCGAGCGCGGCGTCGAACGCCACGAGCACGATCTCCTCGTCGTGGGCGAACGTGCGGGCGTTGAGGTTGGCCGAGCCGATGCACGCGACGACGTCGTCGACCAGGGTGATCTTCGCGTGCAGCATCGACGGCTGGAAGTTGGCGATCGCCACGCCCGAGTCGAGCAGCGGACGGTACACGTCCTCGCCCGCCACCTGGACGAAGCGCTTGTCCGCGTGGGGTCCGGGCAGGAGAACCTGGACCTCGACGCCACGTTCCGCCGTCTGCTGCATCAGGCGCAACGTGGTCGGATCGGGGGAGAAGTACGCGGTGGCCATGCGCACCCGACGCTCGGCCAGCCGCAATAGCGTGCGCACGACCGTCGTGATATCGCTCCAGCCCGCCTGCGCCTGCCCGCGCACGGTGAGGAGGTCGACGTCGCCGACCGCCGCCTGGATGGGGAAGGTGTCCACCCCGGCGTCCCAGTCCGGCTGCCCCGTCTCCGCCCAGTTCCCGGTGAAGGCCGCACGCAGGCCCTCAACCGCGGGACCGGTGACGCGGAAGTGCGTGTCGCGCCACTCACCGGCGTGGCGGGCGTCGCCCGCCCACTCGTCGGCGATGCCGACCCCGCCGGTGAACGCGACGGTCTCGTCGCAGACCAGCACCTTGCGATGCGTCCGGTGGTTCCAGCGCCACACGCGGGGGTCGGTCATGGGACGGAACCACTCGACGCGGACGCCGGCGGCCTCCATCCGCGACACCCACGCACGGTTCATCTTGCGCGCTCCGAGCGCATCGAGGAGGACCCGCACGCGGACGCCGCCGGACGCCCGCTCCGCCAACGCGTCCGCGAACGTCCGGCCGATGGCACCGTCCCAGTAGATGAAGGTCAGCAGGTCGACCGTCCGCTCGGCCGCGCGGATGGCCTCGAGCATCGCCGGGAAGATCTCGTCGCCGTTGCGCAGCACGTCGACGCGGTTGCCCACAGCGGTTGGAGCGCCAAGCAGCGCCTCGAGGTGGCGCTGGTAGCGGCGCGCGTCGTCGTGCACGACCATCACGGTGCCACATCGTGACGGCGCCTTGCACCGTCGCCACGATTCTCGGCCCATGCCCTTGGCCCGACCGCCCTACCGATCCCCGGCCCGATGCGGTCCCACAGCGCGCCGGTGGCGAGCTGCCCGATGCCCCAGACGGCGGGGGCGATCGCGACCAGCAGCCCGACCCGGGCCACGCCGAGGCCGGCGAGCGCGAAGTAGATCAGGAACAGCCCCCAGGCCATGCCCTCGTTCAGGTTGTTGACCAGCCCCGCCTGGCTCGCCACCGACGCACTAGTCCCGCCGGGGGGTTTGTGGTGTCAGCGGGGCGAACCCGTATCCCGGTGATCACTCTGCGCGCTGTTTCATATACGGAAAGATATGACGCCCACATCTCGGAGGCTGCACCGATGAGGACCTCCCCCGGCCCGCTGCCCGCGCTCGGCCGCGAGGACGGCGCCATCGCCGTGCTCGCCAGTGTCCTGTTGCTCATC